>JBDTAG010000161.1:0-8800 GCA_039924745.1 Rhodoferax sp. | reverse complement strand
CGGTGATGGACAACAACGCCATTGAAAAAGAACGTGGCATCACGATTCAGGCCAAGAACTGCGCCGTCACCTGGGAAGGCACTCACATCAACATCGTCGATACCCCCGGACACGCGGACTTCGGTGGTGACGTGGAGCGTGCGCTGTCCATGGTGGACGGCGTGGTGCTCTTGATCGATGCCCAAGAAGGCCCCATGCCACAGACCCGCTTTGTGACTAAAAAGGCCCTGGCCTTGGGTCTGAAGCCGATTCTGGTCGTTAACAAGGTGGACAAGCCTGGTGCGCGCCCTGACTACGTGGTTAACGCCGCTTTTGATTTGTTTGACAAGCTCGGTGCAACCGATGAACAGCTCGATTTCCCTGTGGTCTACGCTTCCGGTATCAACGGCTGGTCTTCTCTGGAAGAGGGCGAGCCCAATGAGCAATGGGGCCCCGACATGTCGGCCCTGTTCAACACCATTTTGAAGCACGTTCCCGCGCAAAAGGGTGATCCTGATGCGCCGTTGCAGCTGCAAATTTCTGCGCTCGACTTCTCGACTTTTGTTGGTCGTATCGGCGTGGGTCGTATCAGCCAAGGCACGATCAAGCCCATGATGGATGTGGTCGTGATGGAAGGCCCGGACGGCAAACCTGTCAAAGGCCGTATCAACCAGGTTCTGACCTTCCAAGGACTGGAACGCGTGCAGGCCACTGAAGCTGGCCCAGGCGAAATCGTGCTGATCAACGGCCTGACCGATATCGGTATCGGCGTCACGATCACCGACCCGGTCAACCCCGCACCACTGCCGATGTTGAAGGTCGATGAGCCAACCCTGACCATGAACTTTTGCGTCAACACCAGCCCATTGGCTGGCCGCGAAGGTAAATACGTCACCAGCCGCCAAATTTGGGACCGCCTGCAAAAGGAGCTGCAACATAACGTGGCCCTGCGCGTCAGCGAAACCGACGAAGAAGGTATCTTCGAAGTCATGGGCCGTGGCGAGTTGCACCTGACTATTTTGTTGGAAAACATGCGGCGCGAAGGCTATGAAATGGCCGTCAGCAAGCCACGTGTGGTGATGAAAGACGTCAACGGCGAAAAGCATGAGCCTATCGAGTTGGTCACTGCCGACATCGAAGAGCAACACCAAGGTGGCGTGATGCAAGCCTTGGGCGAGCGCAAGGGCGATCTGGTGAACATGGAGTCAGACGGCCGTGGCCGTGTCCGCCTGGAATACCGTATTCCAGCGCGTGGTTTGATTGGTTTCACCAATGAGTTTTTGAATCTGACACGCGGTTCCGGACTGATCTCCAACATTTTCGACAGCTACGAAGCGCATAAGGGTGAGATTGGTGGCCGTAAGAACGGCGTACTGATTTCCATGGACGCTGGTGAAATTTTCACTTATGCGCTGGGTAAGCTGGACGACCGCGGCCGCATGTTTGTGCGCGCCAACGACCCGGTATACGAAGGCATGATCGTGGGTATCCACAGCCGTGAAAACGACCTGGTGGTCAATGCCACGCGTACCAAGCAGTTGACTAACTTCCGCGTGTCCGGCAAGGAAGACACGATCAAGATCACACCACCCATCGAATTGACGCTGGAATACGGCGTTGAGTTCATCGAGGACGATGAGTTGGTCGAGATCACGCCCAAGTCGGTCCGTCTGCGCAAGCGCCATCTGACCGAAAGCGAGCGCAAGCGCGCAGGTAGGTCTTAAATCGGGCTCACCCCCGTGGCGGCTCTGCCGCCTCCGCGGTAACCCTGGACTTGGGGCATGCGCTCACGTGATGGCATCGTTTTCACAATGAAACTCACACACAATCGGGCGATATTATTGATGGTCGTGGTGGCCTTTATGTGGGCCACTGCGGGCGTGGTTACGCGCCATCTATACGCGGCGCGCAGCTTTGAAGTCACCTTCTGGCGGGCGCTGTTTACGGCCGTATCGTTGTTGGTCCTACTTCCGTTCGCGCGCGGGCGAAATGTTTTTGCAAACATTCGTCACGCAGGTCGAGCTTTCTGGATATCAGGCGTGTGCTGGAGCGTGATGTTCACCGCCTACATGGTGGCATTGACGCTAACCACTGTAGCCAATGTGCTGATCACCATGTCACTCGGTCCGTTGATGACGGCATTGATAGCTCGTATTTTTATCGGTCACCGTATTGCGCTGCGCACTTGGGTGGCCATTGTCGTTGCCGGTCTGGGCATTGCCTACATGTATGCACCCCAAATCGCGGGTGGCGAATTGGTGGGCACATTGGTGGCCTTGTGCGTACCCATCGCTGCGGCTTCCAACTGGACCGTTACGCAAAGCGCCCACGCGCAGGGTCGGGATGTGGATTTGGTACCGGCAGTCTTTGTTGGTGCCGTGATCAGCATGTTGGTCACGTTACCGATGGCCATACCATTTCAAGCCACTGCGCATGATCTAAAGCTCTTGGCTTACCTTGGTGTATTCCAGTTGGCAATTCCCTGTGTGCTGGCGGTTCTGTGTGCGGGCGTGCTCAAAGCGCCAGAGATTTCCCTGCTGGCTTTGCTGGAAGTTTTGTTTGGCATTTTGCTAGTTTGGATTGGCGCCGGAGAAGCCCCCAACACAACAGTACTGGTGGGTGGAACTTTGGTGGTGGGTGCACTGATAGCCAACGAGCTATTGGGCTGGAAACAACGTAATGGAGAAATCGCGCTATGAATCAAGATATTACTGAAATACAAACAACGGTCGCCGGTGGTATCGGCCTGATAACGCTGAATCGCCCGAAGGCCCTCAATGCGTTGTCGCTGCCCATGGTCCAGGCGCTGCTGTCTACGCTGCAAGCGTGGCGCGATGACCCTACTGTGTTTGCCGTCGCCATCCGTGGCAGCAACAAGATAGGCCGCCCCGGCAGCCCTGAGGCACTGTTTGGCGGCTTCTGCGCAGGCGGCGACATCCGTTTCTTTCACCAATCGGCCTTGGCTGGCGATGCGGCGTTGGACACGTTCTTCACCGACGAATACACGCTCAACCACCTGATCCACAACTACCCCAAGCCGTATATCGCCTTCATGGACGGCATCGTCATGGGCGGCGGTATGGGTATCAGCCAAGGCGCCAGCCTGCGTATCGTCACTGAGACCACCAAGATGGCCATGCCGGAGACGGGTATCGGTCTGTTCCCTGATGTTGGGGGTGGTTACTTCTTGAGCCGTTGCCCGGGCCACGTGGGTGAATATCTAGCCCTGACGGGCGACACCATCGGCGGGACTCAGGCTGTGGCCTGGGGATTAGCCGATGTGTGCGTGCAGTCTGCCGACTTGCCTGACCTCTGGGCTGGGTTACAGACGCATAACTCCCTCGAGTCGCTGCAACAATGGATTGCTACTAATATGATAGCAAATAAGTCAGAATCGGCGAGGGCTAGCGATGAATTTGATATAAAGAATTTTGCCGCTTTCGGCTTGGGCAGCGTCGCATCCATCGTCGCAGCACTGGAAGCTTCGGGCACCAAACCTGCACGCGCAATGGCCGCAACCCTGCGCCACCGCAGCCCGCTGATGCTGCACGTGGTGTTACAGCAGATTCGCCGTGCCCGCAGCATGACGCTGGCCGACGATTTGCGCATGGAGCGGGATCTGGTGCAGCATTGCTTCTACACAGTCCATCTGAATCGTTCGGGTGCGAAAAGCGAGACGGTAGAGGGGATACGTGCATTGGCTATCGACAAGGACCACGAGCCCGTCTGGAACCCAGCGCGTATCGACGACGTGAAGCCAGCAATGGTCGAACCGTTTTTTACCAGCCCTTGGCCTGCGGGTCAGCATCCGTTGAAGGATTTGGTTTAGCCCACAACCAAAGCGAATGACTATCGGCTCTTGGACTTCATAGCCCGCTCAACCTCTCGCTTACCTTCGCGATCCTTGATGGTGTCCCGCTTGTCGTGCTCCGCCTTACCCTTGGCCAGCGCAATCTCGCATTTCACCTTGCCGTCTTTCCAGTGCAGGTTGATGGGCACCAGGGTGTAGCCCTTTTGCTCGACCTTGCCGGTCAGTCGCTGAATCTGTTCCTTGTGCATCAGCAACTTCTTCGTTCGTACCTTATCTGGGCTGACATGGCTGGAGGCGGTATGCAGCGGGTTGATCTGCAGGCCGACAATGAATAGCTCGCCACCACGGATCACCACATAGCCATCGGTCAGCTGGACCTTGCCTTCGCGCAGGGATTTGACCTCCCAACCTTCCAGCACCAAGCCCGCCTCAAAGCGCTCTTCAAAGAAATAATTGAACGCAGCTTTTTTGTTATCGGCGATGCGGGTGTTGACTGCGGGTTTTTTGGCCATGGAACTTAAATAGGGGTGACAGACGGGAATGAAAGGCATGCTTGAGGGCTTGTCTACAATCCCGCGCAGACCTCCATTCTATGAAAACCGTAAACAAGTCCGTTTTGATCTGGTACAGCCCGCGTGAGATGTATGACTTAGTGACCGATGTTCAACAGTATCCGGAGTTTTTGCCTTGGTGTGCTGGGGCTCGCATTGTCGAAGAGCACGGTGACGGAATGACAGCCCAAGTGTCTATCTCCTTTGGTGGTGTGCGCCAGACCTTTACGACCCGCAATGTCCACACACAAGACAGCCAAGTAGAAATGGAACTGCTGGACGGCCCATTTTCACATCTGGATGGTCAATGGAGCTTCCTGCCTCTGGGCGACGGCTCACAACGCGCCTGCAAGGTCACACTCGCGGTCAATTACCGACTTAACAGCTCCACACTCAGCAAGTTGGCTGGGCCCGCCTTCGACAAAATAGCGACAGAATTGGTCGATGCGTTTGTCAAGCGCGCTGAGCTGGTCTACGGAGCGTGATGTGCCTGCGCTAACCATCACCGTCATTTTTTCTGACAAACCACGGCAAGTGCTTGAAAAGGTCGTGCGATTGGAGGAGGGCTGCACCGCACACCAGGCTCTCTTGGCATCCGGGCTCGAACCCCAATTGCATGCAATTGGAATCGATTTGGAGGTTGCTGACGTGGGAATTTGGGGTAAAAAAATCTCGCTGAACACTGTGTTGCGCGATATGGACCGTGTTGAGGTATACCGGCTTTTGACGGTGGACCCCAAGGTTGCCCGGCGCGAACGGTTTGCGGGTCAAGGCGCAAAAAAAGCCGCTGGCTTATTTGCTAAACGGCGACTCGGGGCAAAAGCAGGGTACTAAAAAAGGGCCACCGTGGCCCTTGTGAAGCGAAGCGTTATTTGCAGTCTCTGTCAATCATGCCTTGGATGCGTTTCACTTCTACTGCACGCGCTGCGTCATCCATGATTTCACGTTCGCCGGCTGCGTTGGTGCGGCCCACCCTGACACCAGAGTCAAAAGTGACTTTCGCCAGCTTCGCACGCGTACAGTTTTCAATTTTGGCCTTGGCTACTTGTTCATCGGCTGCTTTCTTTTTTGCAGCCTCTGCGTCTTGTGCCTGTTTCTTTTTGGCCTCAAGCTCCTTCTGCAAACCAGTTGGCTTGGCCCCAGACGCTGCCAAAACCGGTAGAGCTGGAACAACAGCGCCTGCGGTCGCCGTATCTGTTTGGCCCCCTGCATCACCAGCGGGCACCACAGGTGGTTTGTAATTGCCCGGGCGCTTGAGGATGTTTTTATCCTGGATATCCGAGGGGGGCGCACGGTCACTAAAGACCTTGTGTCCGTCTTTGTCTATCCACTGCCATTGGGCGGATGCCGCAAAACTTAGTCCAGTCAACGCTGCTATGAGGAGTGTTTGAATCAGTTTCATGGCCAAAGTGTACCGTTCCAGACCAAAGTGGGTGTAAATTTTGGATCAAACGGCAGCTTTCTCAGGATTCAGTGGTTGTCCCTACGGCCTTTTTAGCCCACCGCCGCGGGTACAATTTCGACCTTTGGAGCTTTGACATGCGCCTCCTCGGCAAAGCGCTCACCTTCGACGACGTGTTGTTGGTCCCTGCGTACTCCCAAGTCCTGCCTAAGGACACTTCTCTCGCCACCCGTTTTTCCCGCAACATCGCCCTGAATCTGCCACTGGTGTCCGCCGCGATGGATACGGTCACCGAAGCCCGTTTGGCGATTGCCATTGCGCAAGAGGGCGGCATGGGCATCGTCCACAAGAACCTGACCGCCGCCGAGCAGGCCGCCCAGGTATCTAAAGTTAAGCGTTACGAGTCCGGCGTGCTGCGCGATCCGGTCGTCATCACACCATCCCACACTGTGCGCCAGGTCATGAACCTGTCCGAGCAACTCGGCGTATCAGGCTTCCCGGTCTGCGATGGCGGTAAGGTGGTCGGCATCGTCACCGGGCGTGATCTGCGTTTTGAAACCCGCTACGACCTTCCGGTCAGCCAGATCATGACGCCTCGGGAAAAACTGGTGACAGTGCAGGACAGCGCTGCCATCACGATTACCCAGGCAAAGGTATTGCTAAACCAATACAAGATTGAGCGCCTTCTGGTCGTTAACGATGCCTTTGAGCTCAAGGGCCTGATCACTGTCAAGGACATCACCAAGCAAACCAGCTTCCCCAACGCCGCACGTGATGCCCATGGCAAGCTACGTGTAGGTGCGGCAGTGGGCGTGGGCGAGGGCACGGAAGAGCGTGTGGAACTGCTGGTTCGCGCCGGTGTGGACGCCATCGTGGTGGACACAGCCCATGGACATAGCCATGGGGTCATCGAACGTGTTCGCTGGGTCAAGAAGAATTACCCGCACGTTGACGTCGTGGGCGGCAATATTGCGACCGGTGCAGCCGCTCTTGCGCTGGTCGAGGCCGGTGCCGATGCCGTCAAGGTGGGTATCGGCCCAGGATCCATCTGTACTACCCGCATAGTGGCGGGCGTGGGTGTACCGCAAATCATGGCCATTGACAGTGTCGCCACTGCCCTCAAAGGCACGGGCGTTCCCCTGATTGCCGATGGCGGCATTCGCTACAGCGGCGACATCGCCAAGGCATTGGCTGCAGGCGCCAGCACGGTGATGATGGGCGGCATGTTTGCCGGTACCGAAGAAGCGCCGGGTGAAGTCATTTTGTTCCAGGGCCGAAGCTACAAGAGCTACCGCGGCATGGGCTCCATTGGCGCGATGCAGCAGGGCAGTGCGGACCGCTATTTCCAGGAATCCAGCACTGGCAACCCGAACGCCGACAAGCTGGTTCCCGAAGGCATTGAAGGCCGCGTGCCGTACAAGGGCTCCATGGTTTCCATCGTGTTCCAAATGGCGGGTGGCATCCGTGCCAGCATGGGATATTGCGGTTGCCCCACGATTGAAGACATGCAAAACAAGGCGGAGTTTGTAGAAATCACTACGGCCGGCATCCGCGAAAGCCACGTGCACGACGTGCAGATCACCAAAGAGGCACCCAATTACCGCGCCGACTGACAACCCGGTAGCCGTGGCCGTTGGCAGGCCAGCGGCGATGCGTTTCATCATGATCGCCGTGCTGATCGACATGATGTCGATTGGCCTGATGATCCCGGTCTTGCCACACCTTGTGGGGCAATTTACGCACTCTCCGTCAGCTCAAACCGTCGGCTTCATGGCGGTCACGTTTGCCTTTGGTATCGCCAACTTCTTTGGTGCACCGATTTTGGGTGCTATGTCCGACCGTTTTGGCCGCCGTCCGGTACTGCTGATCGGATTTTGTGGGTTAGCCTTTACCTTTTTCATGACCGCGGCGGCTACCAGCCTGTCCATGCTGGTGCTGATCCGCTTGGTAGGAGGCGGTATGCAGGCGAACATCGCGGTGGCCAACGCTTATGTGGCTGACATTACGCCTGCAGCTGACAGGGCGCGACGATTTGGTTTGCTGGGTGCAATGTTTGGTCTGGGTTTCATCTTGGGACCTGCCTTGGGCGGAATTCTGGGTGATGTGGACCTGAGATTGCCTTTTATCGCCTCTGGTATTTTGGCTGTCACCAATTGGATGTACGGTTATTTTGTTTTACCCGAGAGCTTGCCGCCGGAGCGCCGCACCCCGTTTGTCTGGCGCAAAGCCAATCCTGTTTCTGCCCTGCGCGGCTTGATCGACCTGCACGGCGTCGGGCCATTGGTTGCGGTGATCGCCCTCAATACCTTGTCGCAGTTCATGTTGCACGCCACTTGGGTCCTTTACACCCTGTTCAAGTTCGGCTGGGGGCCGAGGGAAGTCGGCTGGTCACTGATGACCGTAGGTGTAGTGAATGTGCTCATGCAGGGATTCGTTCTCAAACATGTACTCAGGCGCATATCGGCGCAACGACTGGCAGTGATTGGCATGTTCACTGGTGCACTGGCCTATGCGGCCTATGGGTTGGTAAGCGAAGCATGGATGTTGTTCGTGGTCATTGTGTTCAATATGCCCTCAGCGGCAACCAGTTCGGCGTTACAGAGCATTGTTTCTGCAGCGGCCCCCGAAAGCGTTCAAGGGCGAACCTTGGGTGCAGTGTCTTCGCTCAACAGCATCATGGCTGTGATCGCTCCGGTCCTTGGCGCTGGATTGCTAGAACTGGTTTCATCCCTGCCACGTGGTGATGTGCGACTAGGCCTGCCATTTTTTGTGGGAAGCTTTATTCAATTTCTTGCCTTGGCCCTAGCGGTTTGGCACTTTCAACGCCAGCGTGTGCGCCGGGCTGGTATCTCTCAAGAAGCTTTAACTCCATGACACACGAACGCATCCTCATTCTCGATTTCGGTTCCCAAGTTACCCAACTCATCGCACGCCGTGTGCGCGAAGCCCATGTGTTCTGCGAAGTGCATCCTTGCGACGTAACCGACGATTGGGTGAGGGCGTATGCCAAGGAAGGCCCGCTTAAAGGCGTGATCCTGTCCGGCAGCCACGCCAGTA
>JBDTAG010000160.1:0-2636 GCA_039924745.1 Rhodoferax sp. | reverse complement strand
AGCGGTGGCTATTTCCGCCTCCGTCACATTCATCAGGGGATCTCGGCTGCTCTTTTGGTTGCAGCCCAGCATCAGCGTGTTCAGCGACAGCGGGTAACTGTCGGGCACGGTGCGGGCTTTTTCCATGAGCGTGGCCAACACACGTGCCTCGATCGCCGAAAGCGTGAACGAGATTGCGGCTGGCGTTTCAGTGCTTGGATTCATGGGTGGGCGGGTCGATTCAATTGCGGATATGGCCGCAATTATCGGGGTTAGCCCACTGCGCGGTTTAGCGCTTTTTGATCGGCGAGATTTTGGTGCCTTCGATACTCAGGCTGGCCATCAAACCTTGCTGGTCAAAGATGTAGGCGTAAGCGTCGTCTTTGAGTGTGGAGGTGGTCAGATTTTTAGCGATTCCGTCGTTGACCATGACCACGTTCGGGCCAACGCCAATTTCCCAGCCTTTGGTTTTGGCCATGTAGTTGATCGATTTGTCATTCATCAGAAAGACGACATAGCCGTAGGATTCTGCACCCGCTTGCCAACCCCAAGATGCAGATACCGAGTTGTAGTAGCCAGACAAAGTGCCATTCTTGGTCATGACACCTTCACCATAGCTACCGCCAAAGACCAAACCTGCTTTGATGATCTTGGGAAACACCAGTACGGCTTTGGCGGCCTTTGCCAGTCGCTCGGCTTCTGGGTGCGTTTTGTACAGAGTCTGCAAGGCTTGCGCTGCATCCTGGTTCAGGTCTTCTGCCGTGGCAGCTTGTGCGGGCAGGTTGACCGCCGCAACAGACAGCAGGACGGCCGTCGTCAGCATGATGCGGTGGAAGTTGCGGCGTGTGCCGAGTTTCGTTGCGGGTGTTGTAGCGTGCATGGTGTGATCCTCTGTGTTTTAGTGAAATGCTTGGCGATTTGGCCTGCCGCGGAAGATACTATTTGCCGAACTGACGGACCGTGCGCTGGCACACGAAGCCGGTTTTCAACAGCCTGGCCGGACGATAATCGCACCCTACATGAAGCATATCGTCATATTGATTTCCGGCAGTGGCTCCAACATGGCAGCCATCGTGAAAGCCGCCCAGCGAGACGTCTGGGCGCAGCGTTTGGGTGCAAAGGTGGCAGCTGTCATCAGCAACAAGCCCGATGCCAAGGGCTTGGTGTTTGCGAAGGCCCGCGGCATTGCCACCGAAGCGCTGGATCACACGAAGTTTTCATCCCGCGAGGCGTTTGACGCTGCGTTGGCTGAGCTGATTGACCACTATGACCAACCCAACGACCCTGTGCTTGTGGTGCTGGCTGGGTTCATGCGTATCTTGACACCCTGGTTTGTGGACCGCTATGCCGGTCGACTTGTCAATATTCACCCGTCTTTGCTACCGGCTTTTACGGGGCTACACACTCACCAGCGCGCTATCGACGCCGGTTGCAAATTTGCGGGTGTGACGGTTCACCAAGTCACCCGTGTTTTAGACGAAGGGCAGATTCTGGCGCAGGCGGTGGTGCCGGTGATGCCCACTGATACGGCACAGACCCTGGCCGAGCGCGTGCTGTCTCAGGAGCACCGACTCTACCCACAGGCAATTGCAGATTTACTACAAAAAATATAGCTATATAGGCATATTCCACGAGGGCTAGAGGCCATTTTCATTGAAATGAAATTGTGGATAGGAGTATGTGCCACTGCAGGTCAAGTGCTAACCGGTCGCGTTCTATCTTGACCGTGTCGCCTTGTTTTGCAGCCTGTTCCAATACGCGCGCTGCGTCTCCCAAGGCATAGGCGCCGCTCATCCGGCTGGCACCCGAAATTCGGTGCGCCAGGGCTGCCACCGCCTCTGGGTTTTGGTCGGCACAGGTCTGTGCCAGTTCGGCTAGGCTGCCGCGTGTACTGTCGACAAAAGTTTGCAAGACGCTGGCAATTATTGCGCTCTCGCGGCCAAACATGTCGATCAATACGCTAGCGTCGAAGACGGGGGTCTGTTCAGACATCTGTGCATTGTCAGCTCAGTTGGCGGGCTTGGGCAGGAAATCAACGCCATAATCGCCTTCTGCACGCAAAAGCAGTAACCCACAAACGCATGAATCCAGATATTCCCTATTTGTTGGTCGTTGAGGATGAGCCCACGCAACGCCAAATTCTGACCGAGTACCTCTCGCGCCAGGGTCTGCGTGTCGCTGCGGTTCCCGATGGGCGGTTGATGCGCGAAGCCCTGTTGGCGGAGATGCCGCAATTGCTGCTGCTGGATGTGGGTTTGCCGGGTGAAGACGGTTTTGCGCTGGCGCGCTGGCTGCGAGAACGCCACCCTACGCTGGGCATCATCATGGTGACCAGCGCATCCGATTCGGTAGACCGAATTGTTGGCCTGGAAACGGGCGCTGACGATTACGTGACCAAACCTTACGATCCGCGCGAGCTCTTGGCCCGCATCAAGAGCGTGTTGCGCCGCACGCAATTACTGGCCGCCCACCGTGTTGCACCGATGGCCAGTCCGAATGAAGCACAACCCATTCCATTGGGGCGGTGTAGTTTTGATCGAGGCCGCCGCGTACTGTTGACGCCGGACGGCTTGCACGAACAACTGACCGCTACTGAATTTGATCTGTTGAACTTGTTTTGCCAGCACCCCAACCGGCCTTTGACGCGTGAATGGTTA
>JBDTAG010000159.1:0-4105 GCA_039924745.1 Rhodoferax sp. | reverse complement strand
ATGTCTGCCACCGCAACGCCAAACTGGGGCGCCAAAAATCGCACCATATAGTCCGTTGCCTTGCCATCTTTGGGTGCCGCGGTGACGCTGATCTTGAGCTGTGTGCCTTTGGGTTTGCCGATGGCATCTTTGCTGGCGGACGGCTTGCCCAGAATATTCACGATCAGCGTGTCGCCCTCCCAGGTAAAAAAGGAGTCGCCAGTGGTGTTGCGGGGGCGGACGGGAGGCATCTTGCCATGATATCGCCACGCCTTTTACCCCCCAAGCGCGTTACCATGGCTGCGCCGATTCCCAGTTGTCCACGCATCCACACCGCCATGCCTGACGCCCACAAGCCATCCACTACCAAGACCACAATGCCAAGCTCTCGCTATTGGGCCGACTGGAGCACCCACGACTTTTCCCAGTGCAAAGTCGCTGGCCAGCTGGATCAGTTGATCGCCGTGTTGCCGGTGGCGGCGACCGAGCAGCATGGCCCCCACTTGCCGCTCAAGGTGGACAGCGCGTTGGTGGACGGCGTGGTCGCTGCCGCCTTGCCCCATTTGGCGGCCGACGTGCCCGCGCTTTTTCTGCCGACACAGGCGGTGGGCCTGAGCCCCGAGCACGCACGCTTCCCCGGCACGCTGACCTTGAAGGCCGATACCACCATCCGCCTGTGGACCGACATTGGCGAAAGCGTGGCCGCCAGTGGCGTCAAAAAGCTGGTGTTGCTCAATTCCCACGGTGGCCAAGTGGGCGTTATGGACATCGTCGCCCGTGACCTGCGCGCGCGTTTGGGCATGCTGGTGTACAGCGTCAACTGGTTTGGCCTGCCGCTTCTGGGGCCAGCGGGCGAGGATGTGAATGCGCTGTTCAGCGCGCACGAGCACCGCTTTGGCATACATGCGGGCGAGATCGAAACCTCGATGATGCTGGCGCTGGCCCCCGAACTGGTGGCAATGGCGCGCGCGCAAAACTTTGCATCCACGTCAGAGGATCGTTCCCAGCGCTACAACATTTTGGGCGACGGCAAGAGTGCCAAATTGGGCTGGCAGATGCAGGATTACAACCCACACGGGGCGGTTGGCAACGCGGCTGCGGCCAGTGCCGACAAAGGGCGCACGGTGCTGGACGCTGCGGGTCGCGCGTTGGCCGGTCTGCTGGCAGAGCTGCACCAGTTGCCACTGGCCACACTGAGTGACCGCGTGGCCTAGTCGCTTTCGGCGGCGGTATTCGGCTCGTTTTTAACCATGCGCTTGACCTTTAGAACCAAGGCCTTGGCCCGCATGGATGCTTGGGTCGACTGGTTCATCCCCCACCATGCCCGGTTAAATGACCGCGAGCTCAGCGCCACGCGCATGTTTGTTTACATCTGCCTGATCAATGCGTGGTTTTCGCTCCTGTATGCACTGACTTCGTTGGTTATTGGTTTTGATGTCGGCGCGGCGCTCATGTTCGCAGGCATTGTGTTTTTGTTTGTGGCGCTGTTTTATTTTCGGCGGACCGGACGGCTGCGGTTGAGCGTCAACTGGTATATGGCCGACGTCACTTTTGTGGCAGTCATGGGCTGCAGTTTTTTCTCGGGCGGGTTGCATTCCCCGGTGCTGCCATGGTTCACGCTGATCCCCGTAGCCGCTGTTTTGTTACTGGGCTACAGCGTGGATGCGCTGTTGTGGTTTTTGGTGTGCTTTGCAATATCGGTGGCCTATGGCGCAGCCGGCCTGCGGGGCTTTGAGTTTCCGGTGTTGTACAACCTAGAGTATGCAACCGCCTTCAGCATGGTGTGCACCGGCGGCCTGGTGGCGGTGCTGTTTTTGCTTGCGCTGACCTTTGACCACATCAGCGCGACTGCGGTGCAGGCGGTGCTGGACAGCCGCAAGGCGCTGGAGCACCTGGCCCGCAGCCAAGAGCGCATGGCCGAGCGGGGGCGCATCCTGCGCAATATGCATGACGGCGTGGGCGCACACATCAGCTCGGCCATGCGCCAACTGCAAGTCCGTGACGAAGCGTACGACGCCCATGCGCGCAGCGAAGTGCTGCAAACCCTGCGCGACGGCCTGGACCAACTCAAGCTGTCGATCGACTCCATCCACTTGGCGCCCGGCGATGTGACGGCGCTGCTGGCCAATATGCGTTACCGGCTGGGGCCACGGTTTGTCGGCATGGGTATCGAGCTGCAGTGGGATGTGGACCTGCTACCCATTTGCGGCAAGCTGGACGCCAGTGCCATGAGCGAGCTGCAGTTCATGCTGTTTGAGGCGTTGTCCAACGTGTTGCAGCATGCCCGCGCACGCGTGCTGCGGGTGGAGGGCCATGCCCGCGCCAGCAGCGCCTGTGCGCCACCCCATGCAGACGGCGCTACGCTGGACCAGGTTTATGTGCGCTTGGTGGATGACGGCTGCGGCTTTGACCCCGAGAGCAAACAACGCAATGGCCTGGCGACGATGCGCGAGCGGGCATTGTCCATCGGCGCACAGTTGCGCATCAGCAGCCGGCCCGGCAATACGGTGGTAGAGATTGAACTAGCGGTGTGAGCTCCTGCGCAATCAGGAGTAGGTGATCCAGTCCGCGTATTGCGCATCGTCCATATGCGCCAGCGAATTGAAGCTCAGCAGCAGGTGGCGCTTGGGCGTGAACAAAAATTCGGTCACGGCGCTGTTGCGGATTTGCATATTGAGCTCGATCGTTTTCTCTGGCGCGGTGCCCAGGATATGGCCGATAGCCGTGGAGATCGGGCCGCCGCTGCTGACCATCAGCACGTCACCGGTGTACTGCTTGCGCACATGGTCCAGCGCGCTCGTGACGCCATCCACGAAGTCGCCATAACTAGGCATGCCCTTGGGGCTCAGCACACCGTTCATCCATTGCGTCAGGCCGTCGCGCAGCAGCCGAAAGTGCAGTTTGTACGATTCGGGTGTGTCTGGTGCGGCCAATGGGCCGGGGTGAATGGCCCTGATCACCGCCTCGGCGTCGAATTCGTTCAGTCCAGGCCACAGCAAGGCTTGCGTGTTCAGACCCGCGCCCTGTGCGATGCCGGCGTAGGTCTGCGCGTGGCGTTTGAGCGTGCCAGTCAAGACTGCATCAAAGCGCATGTTCCGACTGGCAAAGTATTCACCCAGTCGCACGCTTTGTCGATGCCCGAGTTCGCTCAGTACGTCGTAATCTGCAGCGCCAAAAGACGCTTGCCCGTGTCGAACCAGATAGAGTTTTCCCATGCAGGGGAATCTACGGCACAGCGCACGGCTGCGCTTGTCATGGCGGCGACAGCGTCAGGCTTTTTGTGTCTCCGACAAGACGCTGGCGAAGGTGGCGCTGTCCACGTTGCCGCCGCACAGGGTCAGTCCTACGGTCTGCCCGCGCAGCAGGTCGCGTTCTTGCATGGCGGCTGCAAAACTCGCTGCCCCCGCGCCCTCTGCCACGTTGTGCGTGCAGGCAAAGATGTCGCGCATCGCCTGTGCCACTTCGGCGTCGCTCACCTGCACGATGTGGTCTATCTGGCCTTGGAGAATGTGCAGTGCTGCGGCATCGGCCACACGGCAGGCCATGCCGTCGGCCAATTGCGTGGTCACTGCCGCTTCAACCACGTGGCCCGCAGCCAGTGAATCGGCGTAAGTGGTGGCATGGGCGCTGACCACACCGACGATCCGCGCGCGGTGGCCCAACGCGCGCTTGGCCGCGATGGCCGCGCAAGCGCCCGAGCCTTGGCCAATCGGCACGTAAACCACATCAAGATCCGGAACAGCCTTGAACAACTCCCACCAGTAGGTGCTGACGCCGCGCAACAGGTCGATGTGGAAGCTGGGCACCATGTGCGCACCGCGCTGTTGGGCCAAGGCAATGGCGTGTTCACGGCTCTCCTGAAAGTCTGCCCCGTGCTCGATCAGCGTGGCACCCAGCGCGCGCATGGCCGCGTTCTTTTCCACCGAGTTGTCAAGCGGCACGACGATGGTGCAGCGCACGCCGTGTGCCCGCGCCGCCCAGCCCATGCTCTGGCCATGGTTGCCCCGCGTGGCGCTGATGACCTCGGTGGGCATGGCGTTGTTGCGCGCCAGTTGGTCGAAATACGTCAGGCCGCCACGGATCTTGAACGCGCCCACCGGCGTGTGGTTCTCGTGCTTGAGCCAGC
>JBDTAG010000158.1:0-7126 GCA_039924745.1 Rhodoferax sp. | reverse complement strand
CTTAAGGTTTCGCTGCATAAGTGCCGTCAAAAGGCCAATACAGTGGCATGAAGGCGCAATTTCTAAAAAGCGAGGTCATATGTGTCCCACTTTGCAGCCCCAGTGGGCGCACCTGAGCCAACAGCCTTTGGCGACCAAGGTAAATGTTGGCCACGCCAAAACGGTGCACGACCCAAGCCAGAATCTTTGACTTGTTGCGGCTCTTTGAGCGCACAGCCTCATCAACGATTCCTGCGTGACGGCTACTCTGGTTACTGAAGTCTTTGGCTTGCGGGGCCTTTGCGGGTTTGGTGCATCTCGGAGTCACGGGCCTTGTCGGCGTTCTTGGTGGAACTGGGCGCGCCAATGATGGTGGCAACTACGATGGTTCCGGTGTTGACCTTGAAGCTTCTTGCCCGTAGTTCCTGACCTACACGCTTGGGATATTGAGATCAATTTCATATCAATTACAAATGATCGCAGGTTGATTGATGGTCTATCCACTCCTACACTGCCCTTTCAATTCTTATTTGGCGCCCAGCCACTATGCCTAATTCTCCGTCTTCATCCATGCCGATTTCACCCCAACCCGAGGTCAAACGCACCGCCATGGACCGCATCAAGCCTTGGCATATCGCTGCCACAGGCATGGTTTCATTGGCTGTAGCGATGGGTATTGGCCGTTTTGCCTTCACACCATTGCTCCCCATGATGCTCGCCGACGGAGTGATTACCTTGCCAGGCGCTAGTTGGCTGGCCAGCATGAATTACCTGGGGTATCTGGTCGGAGCGCTACTGTGCATGTTGCAGCCCGCAATACGTCGCCGCCTTGGCCGCAATGCGATGCCGAACGGGCCCATGTGGGTGGGTGGTGGACTGATTGGCACGGTCATACTGACATTGGGTATGGCCTTCTATGTACCGGCTGTGTGGCCAATTCTGCGTTTTGCTGCTGGAGTGGCCAGTGCTGTGGTGTTCGTTTACACCTCGGGTTGGTGCTTGGCAGTGCTGGCGCGCCTAAACCGTCCCACCATGGGCGCATTGATTTATATTGGCCCTGGCGCAGGCATCACCTTGAGCGGTCTGGCTGCCAGCGGCATGGTGGCCTTGCACGGTTCAGCATGGGGTGGGTGGTTGATGTTTGGCGTGCTGGCAGCAGCATTGAACGGCATGATTTGGCCGACTCTGCGCGCTGGCGCTGGAAGCCACCAGGCCGCTAGGGCAATACCGTCTGCACCCGCACCCTACGTACCGGTTGGAACACGTAAAGAGATGGGCCTGTTGACCTTTGCTTATGGATTAGCAGGCTTTGGCTACATCATCACGGCGACTTTTCTTCCGGTCATCGCTCGCCAAGCTCTCCCCGGTTCACCTTGGTTAGACTTATTTTGGCCTCTCTTTGGCGTGGGTGTTATGGCGGGAGCAATAGTGGCATCGCGCATCCACGGCGTACGAGATTTGCGCTGGTTGCTGATGGCCTGCTACCTGATGCAGGCGCTTGGGATTGCCACCAGTCTGATCAGTCCCAGCTTGGCGGGCTTTGCGTCGGGAAGTTTTTTGCTCGGACTTCCCTTTACCGCCATCACCTACTTTGCCATGCAAGAGTTGCGACGCCTTAGGCCAGCCCATGCTGCGAGCTACATGGGCATGGCAACCGCCTTTTATGGCGCAGGGCAAATCTCTGGACCACCCTTGGTTGCTGCACTACTGGCGCGAAGCCCATCGCCGGGTGCAGGATTCAACTTATCGCTGGAGATTGCTTCAAGTGCATTGGTTCTGGGTGCCGTTGTCTATGCATGGCTAGTGTGGCGCTACCCGGTAAATTGCTCTGTCCAAAGTCCACAAAAGTAGTCTCATGTGAATCTCTATCCGACCGTTGGTTTTTACGTATTGGATAACGGGGAAAAATCACCCGCATGAACCGAACTTTCATTTGGCCTACAGTTGCCGCTCTTGCAGTCGCTGCAGCCACTTTGGGTTGGTTCAGCATGGGGCGTAATTCTGGATCGCATTCAATACTACCGGGTTTGTATTCCAGTTTCACCACCCTTTGCCGGCATTTACCGGGCTGGAAAACGTCGATATGCCAGGGCAAATGCGCGAATGCCGCGTCAGCACCAAGCAGTTTGAATATGCCCGGGAGTCATTGTCCGCTGTCAGTCTTTCAGCGGCGATGGACAATCGACCCAGTGAACTTTCAGGTGGCATGCAACAACGCGTGACAATTGCTCGCGCCTTGGTGTCAAGAGCCGCCCTTGGTGCTGGCTGATGAGTCCACGGGTAACCTCGATACAGCCTCGTCAGATGAGGTATTTTCACAACTTCGCAGTTTGCACGCGGAACGGAGTGTCACGTTTGTGGTGGCCACACAGGGTCCACGGCTGTGGGCGAGAGTAGATCGAAATATCGAAACGTTGAGATGGTCGATGGTTGCATGGCGCAGGACCTATTCGCAGCGTTTTACGTAATCCTCGGTTGTAAAAAAGAGACTGGTAGTAACCGCAAGAACTACAAGGTAATTATTTACACCAATTAGTTTTACTGACTTAAACGTTATCTTGCACAGGTTGTCATACGGCAGCTCAGAAACTTAAACGGGTCGCGTGGCAAATATATCTGGCTCAATCCCATTGAAAAACAATCGTGGCTTCGTTTTATGGTTTGAAAAGGTCAATATGCGAGCGTTCTTTTTATTTTTATTCGGCTTGTCTTTTGGGAGTTTTGCTATGGCAATTGAAGAACCAAAGTTTGAGGTAGTTATCAAAGACGTTACGCCAGAAGGAACATTTGAGCTACGCCAATATGCGCCGTATATCGTTGCTGAAACCTGGGTAGATGGCGATATGGATGCTGCATCCAGCAAAGGCTTTCGTGTGATTGCTGACTATATTTTTGGCAACAACCAGTTAGCCGGTTCAGCATCCGGCGAAAAGGCTGCGGCAAAAATCGCGATGACCGCACCTGTGACGGTGGAACCACTCACCGCCCAATCCGAAAAAATTGCCATGACTGCGCCCGTGACCATCGAGCCGAGCATGGGCATGTCGGGTACTGGCAAATGGCGTGTGCACTTTGTGATGCCTAGCGAGTACACCCTCGCCTCCTTGCCTACACCCAACAACAGCGCGGTGCATTTACGAGAAGTTCCCACAACGACACTGGCTGTGGTCACGTATTCCGGTTTCAACACGCAGCATCGCATTCAACAAGAGACCGAGAACCTTACGCGCTGGATGCAAATTAAGAAACTAAAAGCTAAAGGCGGCGCGCTATTAGCCCGATACGACCCACCGTGGACACTTCCGATTTGGCGGCGCAACGAGGTGCAATTCGAAGTAAGTAAACCTTAGATCAAACATACACAGGAGCGACACAAGCACCTACTCTGTCTTGCCGCGTTTGTGTCCGGTCGCACTACAAAAGTTGACTGCGCTGCTGGCCTTATCGCAGGGGAATACACTGTTGGTGCCTATGTTGGCAAAGTTTACGGAAAAAACACCATGATGACCTCTAACCGCAGAACATTTGTAATTAACTCAGTAGTTGGCGCAAGCGCGCTGACAGCAGCTCTTTCTGCTCAGGCCCAAGCCGTTTTGGCAGAGTCTGACCCCCAGGCAGTAGCGCTGGGCTACAAAGCAGATGCAACCAAAGCAGATAAAACCAAATACCCCAAGTACGCAGCAGGCCAAGCTTGCCACAGCTGTGCCTTGTTCCAAGGTAAGGCTACCGATGCAAAAGGCGGTTGCCCTCTGTTCGCAGGCAAACAAGTTTCGAGCAAAGGCTGGTGTAGTGCCTGGTCCAAGAAAGCTTGAACGAATTACCGTTTGTGAGTTAATTCGAAGGACGACGGTTCCGGCAACAATTGTTGCAAAGTTTGGCCTATACGGGTCAAACGGATATCGTCTTCCAATGCTTCGTCACAGGTGTCGTTGATACAGAAAAAAGGCAACTGACCAAACTCACTGAGCAAGGTTGTCAATTGACCTTCTGCACAGTCGTCGCACGTGCTGATGTAAAGCGGATCCAAGATGCTTTGGTCGGCGTAGCCTACATGAACCATCCAGCGCGGTACAAGGTCTGGTACGATTGGCGGCACTTTCCAAGAACGAAATGCGGTTGACCTTACTTGGGTAAAAAGGTCTGTTGCAATACGTTCAAGCTCAACCATCGCACTTTTCAACATGGCACGCGGGGAATGTGCGTAAACCCTTGGGTCATGCCTGTATTGCGGATACCGATTGCTTAGCCAATCCCGCGATAGCAAAGAGGCGTTGACCAACGCCGATTCATCCCGTTGAAGCGCCGCATAGTCAGGAACCTGTTCCAACTCGCTAAAGACTTTGAGCCGATCCCCAAACCACCAATCGACATCCACCGCGGCTCCAAAAAAAACGTCATCGTTCATATAGAAGAACCGCTCTGACAGGCCAGAAATATGGTGCAAGTACGACTCAATATGCCCAGAGTCAAATACACACTGCGTGCCGTGGGGGAACAAATCACGATGGTCGACAACGGTTAACGCGTCTGACGGTTGAAGCCACGCCGGAGTCTGGCCATCAGTCACCAGGTAAATGTGGCCATGGTTGGGAAAAAACTTTTCCAGTGCACGCAAGTTAAACAACAATTCGTCGTTGTCTCGGTAGCGCCCTGCAGTATTGCCAAAGGCTGCCAAGTCGTTCGGGTTTTGAAGTTCCCATTGCGTAAATGCAGCATTGCGTTTACGACGCCATACGGGGTCTGAACCATCAACCCACAGGTACACAATATCAACTGGCTCAGGACGCACCATTGATGTCACTTTTTTATCTTTGGGGTTATGCATGGATTCAAAGAAGGTCCCCGCTGGCTAGGACGAACGCTTAAGCTGCAAGCAGAGAAGCGGCCAAAATGGGCCATTGCTTAACAATAGCCATGCAGTAACGGCCAGTGTCTAAACTGGTTCTATTTTATGTCTTTACGGATAGGATTGCAAAAGCAAGGTTTAGACCACCAGCGGAGCAAGGGTCGCGACTTTTAGCTACAGTTCTTTGCACCTGATGTGCTTGCGCAGCCGTTTGATTCAAACGGATTTTTACGGTTGGAAAGGTCGCGCCACGAAACATCATCAATTGCGTGGCACAGCACAGTTGCGTCACATTCCCAGCCGCAGGTGGAATTGAAAAACGACAACATCGTGATCGCATAGTTTCCGTCATCGAACGTAACGTAAAAACTCAATGAAATTTAAAACACTCAAAGAATTTTTATCACTCGGGAAAATGAAAATTTTGGCTGAGCCTTTATTCATGAGTCGCTATCCGCAGCGCCAATTGGATGAGTTGGTGAGTGGACGTGCCAAGTCATGAATATTTTGTCGTCCCTACGTTACCTCGTTGCACTCAATGAACACAAGCACTTCGGACGCGCTGCATTGGCTTGCCACATCACACAACCGGCGCTGTCCAACGCACTGCGCGCATTGGAAGTCGAATTTGATGTAGTAATCGTTCACCGCGGCCGCTCATTTGCCGGGTTGACTCCTGAAGGACAGCGCGTGCTTGCATCGGCTCAGCGCATGCTGCATGAGCATCAAATATTGCAGCAGTCGCTCAAAAGCACTGCGGACCGTCCAACAGGGACACTCACCATTGGCGCGGTACCCACTGCAGTACCTATTGCCGCACGATTTGCGGCCATGTTACAAGCCCGGCATCCCGGCATACTGCCTTCGGTGTTGTCCCTCAGTTCTTCCGAACTTGAAAACCGACTTGACGATCTCTCCCTTGACTTAGGGCTGGGTTACACGCAGCGCATGAGTTTGTCCGACATCAAGCTGCGTGCGCTTCCACAATATACAGAACACTATTTCATGTTGCGCCGTGCCGGTACAGCCCACGCTGTCGAGTTGCAGGTTGGAAGCCCCATTACCTGGCAAGAGGCTTCCCGCCATCCTCTGTGTCTTTTAACACCGGAGATGTACAACCGCAGCATCGTAAGCGAGGCCTTTGCTACAG
Source organism: Rhodoferax sp. (assembly GCA_039924745.1). Lineage (GTDB taxonomy): Bacteria > Pseudomonadota > Gammaproteobacteria > Burkholderiales > Burkholderiaceae_C > Allorhodoferax. Next base: position 1,151 of record JBDTAG010000158.1, on the reverse strand, counting down.
CTGATTGCACAGTGACAGCGGTGATCGAGACCAACTCCATTCTTACTATGGCGCTGAGCGTGGTGGACGGCAATGTGTGCAGCATCATGCCCGGCGCACTGGTGGCGGCGGTTCGAGGCTACCGTGAGCTGGAAGCTCTTCCTCTGGTGTCGCCACAGGTGCGCACTCCCATTGGATTCATGGCACATAGCCTAGTGCGCCCGTCGCGCTGCATGCAAGCTGCATTGGATTTGGCCCAAGACGGACACTGGTTGCGCCACGCTGCAACGTATAGCGGTCTGCTTGGCGCTTAGCACGCTTTCCCTGCGTGCACAACTGACATTTCTGATGCTGCATGGCAGCATTTAGTTTTTGAATGAAAAGATGTCTCGAATCAATTGGATTAGTCGCTTCTGATCTGAAATACTCCATGGTGGAAATTTAAACAAAAATGGAGACAAAACATGTCAGGAATTCTAGATAAGGACCGGATCATCGCCGGGCCTGGATTCAATCGTTGGCTGGTACCACCCGCAGCATTGGCTATTCATTTGTGTATCGGGATGGCCTATGGCTTCTCGGTTTTTTGGTTACCGATGTCACACCTGCTGACCTCTCCGGACATGGCTTCATGCCAAGACCTGGGGTTCTTGTCGGCACTTACGACCACCACCTGCAACTGGTCTGTGGCGCAGGTGACGCACATCTTTGAGACCTTTATTGCAATGTTGGGCATATCTGCAGCGATTTGGGGTGGCTGGCTAGAGCACGCCGGGCCACGCAAGGCCGGATTCATTGCAGCGCTGTGCTGGGGTGGCGGCCTGATCGTTGGTGGCATTGGCGTTGCCATGCACCAACTTTGGCTCGTTTACTTGGGCTGTGGCGTGCTTGGCGGCGTCGGGCAGGGGCTTGGCTACATCACGCCAGTGTCAACGTTGATCAAGTGGTTCCCCGATCGGCGTGGCATGGCCACTGGCTTCGCGATCATGGGCTACGGCGGCGGCGCAATGATCGGAGCTCCGCTTGCTGTGATGCTGATGAAGAACTTCGCGCCTTCCGGTTCGCAGGGCGTGGCGAGCACCTTAATGGTAATGGGGGCACTGTATTTCGTTGTGATGGCAGCGGGAGCATTCGGCTTTCGCGTGGCACCTACTGGTTGGACGCCTACCGGC
>JBDTAG010000157.1:0-3689 GCA_039924745.1 Rhodoferax sp. | reverse complement strand
GCTTTCCATCCCACGCTCGCTGATTGACGACTACCAGCGGCACCTGACCCCCCAGCTCCAAAGCATGTCGCGTGGACATGCTGCAACCAGTTTTCACGATGTCGATGCAGCGCTCGAAGACTTGGAAAAGGCCCATGGGCGGGCGCTACTGAAGCTTGACACACTGAATGGGTCGTGGCTGTTCATACGCAGCATATTGGTGTCTACCCGGCCTTATTTCTGGCGCACCATGGTCTACATGGTCCTGTCTACGATGGCCGCGGCAGCCCCTGCGCTGTTGATAGAACAGGTCATGAAGCGATTCGATGCCATCAAGGCAGAACCATGGTTGCTCCAGCACGAAGCACTACTGTTGGCATTTCCGATCGTCATCTATGTAACCAATGTCACGTTCATCCGCTACCTGAAGGCGTTTTCGCAAGCCAATCTCCTGCAGCGCAGTGCACTGATGCAGGCTTTTGCCAAAAAGTGGTTTCGGTTAGACCCGCGCGTGCGCCACGAACTGCCCCAGGGCAACACGCAAAACTTGATGCATGTAGATGTGCCTGCAGTGAGTAACTGTGTGGAACGTATTGTGGACGCAGGCATGGTCGTCGCCCATATAGGTATAGCCGCGATCCTGCTGTGGCGTTACCTCGGTGTAACTGCGTTAATGGGTCTGGGGTTGATGGCCTTGAGTGTCCCGGTATTGAAATATATCGTGCGCGAGACAGCGCAACGGCAGACCGATTTGCTAAACGCCCGCGACCAACGGCTTGACCTGCTATCGCAAATACTGTCCGCGATCAAGGTCATCAAACTTTCGGGTTGGTCGGATATTTTTCTGGGCCGCGCGCGGCGCGCGCGCGGTGCAGAAGTTGAACGCCTGATATCCGTCATGCTATTGCAAACGCGGTCGTCATTGGTATTTTCGTGCACAGGTCTGGTGGTGGCTACCGCTACGTACGGCTTCTACATCTGGCGCGGCGGTGAGTTGAATGCGGCCATGCTGCTGCCCACGTTGCTCATTTTTCAAGGTCTGGAGTTCCCCTTCGTAGTGCTTAGCGATGTGGCGGGAACCTTGGCACAGACCGATGTTTCGACCAGGCGGCTTTTGGAGTATTTCAACCTCAAGGATGCCGAACCACCGACGCCTGCGAAAGACGGTCCAGTCAGCCTGCAAATCACTGATCTGAACTTCAGTGTTACACAAAGCCAACCCATTCTGCGCAATATTGCACTGAACGTACAGGCGGGCAAGAGCTTGGCCATCGTGGGTCCAGTCGGTGCAGGCAAGACCGTGCTGCTGCGCATGCTGTTGGCCGAATATGTACCGAGCGCTGGGGCTGTCCAATGGAGTGGCAATCCGCAGTTTGCCTATTGCCCGCAAGAAACATTTATTGCAAGCGGCAGCTTGCGCGACAACCTGACGCTCTACGGCGAAGGTGAACACCTGAGTGATACCAACATACAGCGCGCGCTGAAGTTGGCCAGCCTCTCACAAGAGGTCAACCAATGGCCCGGTGGGCTAGACACCGAAATCGGTGAGCGCGGTTTAAACCTCTCAGGCGGGCAAAAGCAGAGAGTGTCTTTGGCACGTGCCGTATTGCACCCCGCCAATGTCGTGATTCTGGACGACCCGTTATCCGCTTTGGATGTCGACACTGAACGGCGCATTGCCGACGACCTGCTGTTTGGCGAATGGAAAGACAAACTACGCATTTGTGTGACCCACCGTCTGGCGCACCTGGACAAGTTCGACCGCATTCTGTTTATTGACGCCGACGGTCGTGGCGAGTTCGGCACACTTGACCAGTTGCGAGCGGCCAATGCCCGTTTCTCCAATTTCCTGCGTATCGAACTAGAAGGCCATGCCGACCATGCGTCGGTATTGCAGCAGTTGGGCGGTACAGCACAGTCGGTGTCAGAAAAGGAAGAAACACTGACCACGAACGAAGGCCAGGCAGTGGGCAAGGTTCGCGCTGTCGTGTGGAAAAACTTGCTGCTGACTTTGGGAGAAAGTGGCTGGATGGGCCACGCGGTGTGGGGTGCTGTTCTGGTTTTGGGGCTGATGTTTCTGGCCAGCGCCTTGCCAATGTCGCAACAGTACTTGATGTCCCGTATGGATGGAACACATGCCATTACCCCTCTACAGTTCTTCTTGGCGTTTGCCGTTCTTACGCTGGTCATCCTGGCTATCAGCTATGTGGCCCAGGCCACCTTCCGCCGCGCATGTGCCCACACCGCGCAAAAAGCACACGACAACATGCTGACCGGTGTGATGCAGTCACCGCTGCGCTTTTTTGAGACAACCCCTTCAGGGCGCATGATGAATCGATTTTCAGCCGATATCCAGCAATTGGATGTTGAGCTGGCTAGCCGTGGTTTTCGCTTCACCCAGGGGGGCACGACAGCTCTGGCCTGTGCACTGGGGGTGATTGGCGTGACCGCATTGGCCGCGCTGCCTTTTACTATTGCTACCTTTCTGTCGGTGCGTGTTGCACGGCTTTACGGCGTAGCAGTGCGAGAGAACTCGCGCATGTCGTCCGTTGTGCGCTCGCCGGTTTTTTCACTGTTTAACGACGGCTTGCGTGGGCATTCCACGCTACGTGCGTTCGGCCGCGAAGCCAACTTGGTCGAACGGTTTGACCGCGCGAATCGGCTGCGACTGAATACAGAGATGCGCGGCTGGAATCTGGCGTTTTGGCTTGGCATGCGTTTGACCATCGTGTCATGTGCCTTGATGTGCTGCCTGATTTTTCCGCTCTTCTGGCTTGGACCTCGGGCGTGGCTTCCAAACCTCAGCACGGGTACGGTAGGTCTGTTGCTGGCCCTGACCTTTGGCCTCCTGGAACGCATCGACCGGCTATGTCGCGACTTCTTTGCGCTTGCGACTGTATTGGTGCCCTGGGAGCGATGCCAGCAATGGGCCGAACTGCCTGCTGAGGAGGAGGTTGCTCTACCAGTAGCCCCACTGGCTCCTATTCCCGACAACTGGCCCAGTGAGGGCCAGATTGAGTTCCGCAATGCCTGCCTGCGGTATGCTCCCGAGTTGCCGCCGGTGGTAGAGGACGCCAGTTTCACAGTGGTTGCCCATAGCCACGTCGCACTGCTGGGGCGTACCGGAGCCGGCAAATCTACGGTACTGTTGGCGCTATTGCGTACCCTCAGCGTGGATCGCGGTGACATTCTGATTGACGGCATCAGCATCCACACCGTGCCCCATGCGCGATTGCGGCAAGCGATTGCGTATGTGCCGCAAGATCCGGTACTTTTTCTGGGACCACTTCGGGCATCCATCGATGTAACCGGCGAATACAGCGACGACGATATCCAGGCCGCCCTCACCCAGATTGGTCTGGGCGATTTTGTTGCCAGCTTGCCTTTGGGGCTGGCCACGCCATTGGACGAAGGTGGACGCAATATCAGCGCAGGACAAAGGCAATTGATATGTTTGGCCCGCGCTTTGCTGGCCAAGGCGCGCATTGTGCTCATGGACGAGGCCACGGCGAGCTTGGACGTGGAAACTGACGAACTAATTCGGGCTGCGATTCAACAACATCTGCGCCGCACCACCATTTTGTTGATCGCGCACCGCCCAAGTTCCTTGGCGCTGTGTGACCAGTGGATACACGTTGAGCATGGGCGCACCACCGTAGTCGACCGCTCGGCAATGGCACTGCAGGGTAAATGAACGCTTGCAAAACGCT
>JBDTAG010000156.1:0-6815 GCA_039924745.1 Rhodoferax sp. | reverse complement strand
AGATGCTGGTTCCTTCTTCACCTGGCTCAAAGTCTTGCGCACCCGATTCGATGGCGGCTGCTTCGGGGTCGGCATCCTTGGTTGCAGGCTCGGCTTCGATCATGCCCACGTGGTCAAAATCCCACGACACGGAGCCCGATGTACCTAACTGACCCTTGCGGAACAGCACGCGCATTTCAGGTGCAGTGCGCTTCACGTTGTCGGTCAGGCATTCCACCATCACGGCCACTTGGTGCGGCGCAAAGCCTTCGTAAATGACATGGTCAAAGTGCACGGCTTCGCTGCCAATGCCTGCGCCCTTCTTGATGGCACGCTCCAGTGTTTCCCTGGGCATGGACACCTTGCGGGCTTGTTCCAGCACCAGGCGCAGGCGCGAATTACCTGCCGGGTCGGCACCGGCGCGGGCCGCAATCATGATGTCTTTGGCCAGGCGGCCGAACAGTTTGCCCTTGGCATTGGCTGCCAGTTCTTTGCCTTTTGCTTTCCACTGAGCGCCCATGTCTGAAATTCCTAGGAGTTGTTGTGTCGGGGGCCTAGGTTATACACCCAAGTCACATCGTTTTATAACCCATGGTCTGCGGCAACCACAGCACGATCTGCGGAAAGAAGGTCATGGCCAGCAACAGCAAGAGCAACATCGCTAGAAAAGGCCAGCCCTCTTTCATCATTTCGCCAATGGGTATGCCGGTCAGCGCCTTGGTCACAAACAGCAGCATGCCGAAGGGCGGGTGGATCAGCCCAATCATCATGTTCAGCACCACCAGCACGCCAAAGTGGACCAGATCCACGCCCAGCAGCTTGGCGGATGGCAGCAGCATCGGCACAAACACCAGCAGCAACACCGACACATCCAAAAAGCACCCCAGCACCAGAAACATCACATTGACCAAGAGCAAAAACTTGATTTGCGACAAGTGCATGCCCTCCACCCACTGCGCCATGGCCTGCGGCACGCCCTCGGCGGTGAAGGCGTAGTTCAACACCAAAGACCCGGCCAAGATCAGCGTGATAACCGCGCTGCCCCGCGTGGACTCCATCACCACACCCCAGAAGGTGCGCCAAGTGAGCGCCCGGTACACCACCCCCGCCAAGATTAACGCATGCAGCGCCGCCACGGCAGCGGCCTCAGTTGGCGTAAACGCACCCGAGTAAATGCCACCCAACAACACAATGGGCATGGATAGCGGTAGCGCACCACGGAACAAAATAGCAGGCCATTCGCGCAACGGCACCGGTGCCTCGCGCGGCATGTTGCGTCGCGTGGCAATCACATGCACCACGCCCATCATCAGCACTGTCATTAAGAAGCCGGGCACCACACCACCCAAAAACAGCGCGCCCACGGATGCACCCGACACCAGCGCATAAATCACCATCGGAATGGATGGCGGAATGATCGGCCCCAGCGTGGCGCTGGCCACCACCACCGCACCGGCAAAGCCGCGTGAATATTCGGGCTTCTTGAGCATCTGGCGAATGGTGACCAGGCCTGGCCCCGCCGCGTCGGCAATGGCGCTGCCGCTCATGCCCGAGAAGATCACGCTCACCAAAATATCCACCTGCGCCAAGCCACCGCGCATGCGCCCCACCAGAATGCGGCAGAAGTCAAAAATACGCTCGCTGACCGTGCCCGCGTTCATGATGTTGGCGGCGAACACAAACAGCGGCACGGCCAGCAGCACATAGCTGTTGTACAGGCCGTTGCCCACCTGTTCGGCTACCAAGCCCAGGTCCTGCCCCTTGACCAGCAGGTAGGCAAAGCCGGAGACCAGCATGGAGAAGCCGATGGGCATGCGCAGTAGCATGCCGACGATTAAGACGGCGGCTAGGGTGATGATGGCTGGGGACATGTCGAGGTTAAAAAATGCTACCGAAATGATAGGCGTAAGGTGAATGAGAGATGCGCGTCAAGGTTGCACTTTTCCTTCCAACTCTCGCCCTTTAATCGCCAGCCAAATGCCCCACGCGCTGCGCACAACCAGCGCCACCATCAGCAACACAAACGGCAAATACACCCACATCAGCGGCACATCCAGCACCGGCGTGCCCTCGCGCGCCATGAAGTGCACGTAGTCCCAACTGGCAGGCAACCCCACCAATGCCAGACCACCAATCAACAGATTGCCCACAATCTGCATCACCCGGCGGGTGCGGCGGCCCACGCTGTTCCACACCAGATCAAACACCACGTGCTCGCGCTCGGGCACCACTACGGCGGCGGCCCACAGGATGACCCAGATGTACAAAATGACCGCCAGCTCGTCGGTCCACGGCAAGGGTTTGTTGAAACCAAAGCGGGCGCCAATCTGCACGATGAACACGCAGAACAGGGCAAGAAAAAGTCCACCGCCAATGGCGTTGGCGCCGCGCTGTAGCCAGAGTTTCAACTTCGCCATGGAGACCGATTATTCAGTTAGCGGGTGGCGTTGATACGGTCCACCAGACCCGAGGGCCAGGCCTTGGCGTAGTCCGAAGTTTGATAAGCCGCCTGCACCGTCTTGCGGAACGCGGCCACATCGGGTGTGCTGACCTGCAAGCCTTCTTTTTTGAAGAACTCCACCAGTTGGGATTCTTCGTGTGCAGTGCTGTCGTTGTTGTAAGCAGCGGCGGCTTGTGCGGCGGCCAGCACCTTTTGCTTTTGCGCGGCGGTCAGTGCGTTGTAGCTCTTGTTGGATATGGCGATGAACAGGCTGTCGACCAAATGGCTGGTCAGCACGATCTGTTTGGTCACTTCGTAGAACTTAGCGGCGCGCACGCTGGGCAAGGGGTTATCTTGGCCGTCGATGGTGCCAGTCTTTAGACCCAGATACACCTCGCCAAAGGCCAGCGGCGTGGCGGTGGCACCTAGCGCGTTGCCCAAAAACAGCCAGTCTTTGGAGCCGGGCATGCGCAGCTTGATGCCTTTCAGGTCGGCAGGTGTCTTCACCGCGCGGGCTTCGCGCAGGTTGATCTGGCGCGTGCCCAGGTAGCAGGTAGACAACACGGTGATGTCCATCTTGGCCGACACGCGCTTGAACAGTTCTGCGCCGATGGGGCCGCTGAATACCTTTTGCAGGTGCGCCGGGTCGCGCAGCATATAGCCTGCGGTAAAGACCGAAAATTCAGGGACCAGCTTGGCAATATCGGAGGGCGACATGGATGTTAATTCCAGGTTGCCGCGTGCCATGGCGGTGGGCTCTGCGCCTTGCTTGAACAAGGTTGCATTTAGGTTGATTTGCACATCAAACTCGCCCGGCGCCGTTTTTTCTAGCGAATCTTTGAAGACGGCCCACATTTTGGCGTGCCAAGCATCTGGTACGGCGGGCGTTGAGATGCGCAGAATGGTCTTGGTTTGCGCTAACACCGGCAGGCTGGCCACGGTGGTGAGCAAGGCAGCTTTGCGGAGCAGTGCGCGGCGAGAGAATAAGCGTTTGACGGTCATAAGCGTGAAAAAGAGCTGCGCAGAAATGGAAACAGCCAGTGTTTTACCACCGGCTGTCGTCAACCCTGAAAAAAATGCTGTTAACCGTTCACTGAAATACGTTTAAAGCTTGTATTCAACCAGCAAGAGCGGTGTTGTAGATGTACAAGAGTTGCGCACGAACGACTTGCTGTTGTCGCAGCCGAATTTGTTGTCCCAGTATTCGATGCCGACGCCAGCGGTCAGGCCGCTCTTGGCGCCGCCGATATCAAACATGAAGTTGGCACGAATCAAGGTTTCGGTTTTGGTTTCTTCGCCAAAGCCATCTTTTCCTTTGGGGCCGACGATGCTGGCAAACCCGGTGAAGGCACCTATGCCGCCAGCGGGGATGGCCCAAGCGGTGTTCAATGCGGGGGCTGCATCAAATGAAACGGCCTTGCCGACGATGCCGTTGTTGTTGCTCTCTTTGTAGACCGCTACGCCAAGATCCCAGAAACCGGCACTTACTGGCATAGCGGCTGTTACGCCTAGCTGTACCTTGAAGGGAGAGGGTGCAAACGTGGTGTTTTTGGTGCCGGCATCAAAGCGGGCGGTCAGGCTCAGGTCTTTGGCAAAGCCGTAGCCAGACTTGTTGCCGGTCATGGCGCTGATGGAGAAATTACGTTGGTAAAAACCGTACCACTCTTGTGCTCCGGCGCCACCGCCGTTGTTGGGGTCGCTGTTGTCTGATTTGAGCAGGTCGATGGTGAAGAAGTTGCTGCCCGCCGAGTCACCGCTGACATGGGTGAAGGTCAAAATGTTTTTGGATACCTTGTCCGACACACCGGGTTCGGACTCGCTGGGCGCGTACCGATAGCCCAGCGAGTTGCTGGACCAGTCGGATGCCATGGCGCTGGTGCCGGCCAAAATGGCGCACATCAGAAGGCTGAGTTTTAACGTATGGGTCATGCGGTGGGTTCTTTCAAAAGATTTGTTGTGTTTTAGCAATGCATAAATCGTACCAGCAGCTGGCATCGGTACTTATGCGCGGTGGCGGCTCAGTTCCCATGCAGCGAGTACGTTTTCAGCGGTAGCTGGCGCACGCAGCTGCACGGACCCACGGGGGCCAGCCGTGGAAATGGCATCACGCAGCGCCTCGTAAACGCTGATGGCCAACATAAAAGGCGGTTCGCCCACAGCTTTGGAGCCATACACGTTGTCCTCGCGGTTGGGCTCAGGCCACAGGTCGATTCTGAAGTGCTCAGGCACATCACCCGCCGTGGGAATCTTGTAGGTGCTGGGGGCGTGTGTTGTCAGCACTCCCTTGTCGTTCCATACCAGTTGCTCGGTAGTGAGCCAGCCCATACCCTGTACAAAACCGCCTTCGATCTGGCCGATGTCGATGGCGGGGTTAATGCTGCGGCCGACGTCGTACAGTATGTCTACCTTGAGCACACGGCTCTCGCCGGTGAGCGTGTCGATGGCGACTTCGGTACAGGCGGCGCCATAGGCAAAGTAATAGAACGGGCGGCCGGTGAGCGTGGTCTTGTCGTAGTGGATCTTGGGGGTGCGGTAGAAGCCGTCGCTCCACAGCTGGATGCGGTTGGCATAGGCCATTTGCACCACATTATCAAAGCTGCGCGTGGTGGTGGGCGACGTCACTTGCCCGTTGGCAAAGCGCACCGCGCCCGCGCCACAGTTGTCCAGCCCGCTGACAAAGGCGGCCAAGTTGTCCCGTATATGACGCGCCGCAAACTGGGCCGCGCGGCCATTCAGGTCGGTGCCTGCCGATGCTGCCGTGGCCGATGCGTTGGGTATTTTGCTGGTGTCGCTGGCGGTGCATAAGACACGCTCGTAAGGCACGCCCAGTTCCTCGGCCACGATTTGTGCCACCTTGGTGTTAAGGCCTTGCCCCATTTCTGCGCCGCCGTGGTTCACCTGAACGCTGCCATCGGTGTAGACGTTGACCAAGGCACCGGCCTGGTTGAACAGTGTGGCGGTGAAGCTAATGCCGAACTTGACTGGGGTGATGGCGATGCCGCGTTTGATGACGGGGCTGGTGGCGTTCCACTGGGCTATCGACTTGACGCGCTGGCGGTAGTCGCAAGTGCTTTCCAGTTGCGACAGCAGGGGATGCAAGATGTTGTCCTCCACCCGCATGCCGTAATGGGTGGTGTCACGTTTCTGGTCGGTGCCCGCAATGGCTTCGTCGCTGTAGAGGTTGCGCATGCGCACGTCCAGCGGGTCCATGTTCAGGTGGCGGGCGATATCGCCCATGATGGATTCGATCAGGATCACGCCCTGCGGCCCGCCAAATCCGCGGAACGCGGTGTGGCTTTGCGTATTGAGCTTGCAGCGGAAAGACGCAATGTCCACATCTTGCAAGTAATAGGCGTTGTCGGTGTGAAAGATGGCACGGTCGGCCACCGGGCCCGACAAATCGGCGCTAAAGCCGCAGTTGGCGGCCATCATTACTTTGAGCGCGGTCAGGCGGCCCGTGTCGTCAAAACCCGCCTCGTATTCGTAGGCAAAGGGGTGGCGTTTGCCGGTGACCATAAAGTCGTCATCGCGGTCGAAGCGCAGTTTGATCGGGCGGCGTAGCTTGTGCGCAGCAATGGCCGCCCACACCGCCAGATGCCCGGCCTGGGTTTCTTTGCCGCCAAAACCACCACCCATGCGGCGGCATTCCACCGTTACCGCGTGGTTGTCGATGCCCAGCGCATGCGCGACCCAGTGCTGCACCTCGCCAGGGTGTTGGGTGCTGGAGTAAACCCACCATTGGTTTTGCTCCAACGGCATCACGTAAGCGACCTGGCCTTCCAGGTAAAAGTGTTCTTGGCCGCCCACTTCCAGCGTGCCATTCAGCGAGTGTTGGGCGCGGGCTAGAGCGGCGGCTGCGTCGCCCCGCTTCACATACACCGGTGGAAGCACATAGCTTTGCGCGTTCAGTGCGTCTTTCACGGTCAGGATGGCGGGCAGTGCTTCGATGTTGAGCTTGACCTTGCGCGCGGCGCGTCGGGCCTGCATCACCGTGTCGGCCACGACGATGCCAACCACTTGTCCGATGTGCTGCACGGTGTCGACGGCAAACACGGGCTCATCTCCCGCAAAGGCCGCCAACATCGGGTCGCCGGGTATGTCGCGGCACAAGATGACATCGCGCACGCCTGGCATGGCCAGTGCGGCCGTGGTGTCCACACCCAGCAGGCGGCCGTGGGCCACAGTGGACAGTATGGGTGCCGCTTGCAGCGTGCCGCGTAGCTCGGGAATGTCGTCAACGTAAGTGGCGCCGCCTGCCACTTGGGCGGCTGCGCTCTCGTGCGGGCGGCTCACACCGGCGGCCGCACGGGGCTTTGTTGGGGCAGTGCGCGTGTTCATGCGGCCACCGCCTTTGTTGCATCGCCCAAGCTCAGGCTGCGTAGATCGGTTTGCGCTG
>JBDTAG010000155.1:0-5941 GCA_039924745.1 Rhodoferax sp. | reverse complement strand
TGATCTGCTCCAGCAACCCTGCCCTGAGCCGATAGCAACGAGAATCACCTATGTGTCCTAGCACCAGCTTATCGTCTTTGAACACACCCACGACCAGCGTAGTGCCCATACCCGCGTAATTGGCGTTTGAGTTTGCCGAATTAAAAATGGAGCGGTTAGCGTTGTCGACGCATATCTCCATCGCTCGTCGAACATCCTTGGCTTTTATACCGGCGCCAGCCTCGGTCAGCCAACGGCTCAACTCTGACTTGATGAAAGCTGTAGCCATGCCGCTGGCAATTTCGCCAGCGTTGTAGCCCCCCATTCCGTCAGCTAAAACTGCAGTGAGGGTGGACTCGTCATACACCACCGAATCTTCGTTGTTGTCTCTTGCCCGGCCCGGGTCCGTTTTTGCACAAAATTGGTAATTCATGGGGTGCTTAATTCGCTTCCCCGGGCTTGTTAGCCCGTTGGACGACAGTTTTTTCAAAGTTCGCAGCAGATGCGGGAACGGTTGCGGTGAAATCGACCTTGCTATCCGCCCCACCAGGAGTAACAGCCACCGTTGAAGCAAACGCTAAGGTTTTTTCACTGGCCGCCCTGTCTATTGAAACAGTGCTGGGATTGGTGGCAATCGGCGCTGCACCTGACATTTGGCTCATGACGCTGCGCAAGTCCACGGCAAACTGATCTCCTGTCTGGTAGCGCGTTTCTGGTCTTTTGCTCAAAGACAAGGCAACGACATCAGCTAAGTTTTGGGGCAACTCGGGGCGAATGATTCGTATATCAGGCGCTTCTTCGTTGGCTATCTTGTACATCAACTCGGACATCGAGTCGCCGCGAAATGGTAACACCCCGGCCAACATTTGAAACAGCATGACGCCCAATGAATAAAGATCCGAGCGACCATCTACCTTTTTACCGGCCAATTGCTCTGGCGACATGAAGCTTGGAGTCCCTAACACCAGACCGGTCTTCGTCTTACTGGAATCTGTAATGCGGGCAATGCCAAAGTCTGTAACTTTGACAACATCACTCTGCGGCTCGTACATGATGTTGGCTGGCTTGATATCACGGTGCACGACATTTTGTTTGTGCGCATAAGCCAACGCTTCCGCAACGCGCGCAACGATGCTCAAGACCACAGAAACGGGCAAAAGCTGGTCACCCCTGCAGTGGTCCGCCAGATCCTTGCCTTTGAGGAACTCCATCGCGATGTAGGCCAAATCGTGTTCTTCGCCAGCATCGAAAATGGTGACGATGTTTTGGTGCTGCAAGCGGCCTGCGGTTTCAGCTTCGCGGAAGAACCGCTCGCGGGCATCTACCAATTCGTCGCCCGAGAACTCTTGGCTTAAAGCCATGGTCTTGATGGCGACCACGCGTCCAATCTTCGGATCTTTGCCCAGGTACACGACACCCATCGCGCCTTTGCCCAATTCCTTTTCAACCTGGTAGCGCCCCAACATGGGCTTTTCGACCGCGCCGCCTTCCAGCAGTATCGTTCCACCCGGGTGACCGCCCGTACCGCCCAACATGACCGTTTCCGACAGGTTTTTGGCACGGTTGAGTTTGGCCTTGATGTCCTTGTAACCCTTGTCAAAAGCCGCCATGTGCTCATAAACGGCTTCGGCCTTGTTGAACTGGCGTTTGCGCTCAAAGTCCATGGCCAAGCTGTACAAATTACCCATCACGGCTTCATTCATGGGCACACGGCGGAAGCGGTCAAACGCCATGTCCAACTGGCCCTGGCCTTGCAGCGCCAAGCCCATCATGCGGTTGGTCTCGGCGGACTCTTCGTCCGCGTGCACTTTGCCCGCTTCGGTGACCAGGAACCGCTTGGTTGTTAAGGCCAAATGGCCGAGCACCAACAACGTAGCTGGCAAAACAAGATCCAGCGAGATTGCCGACACTGACAGCAAACCAAATTCCAGCGCCAGCAGACCTACAAAAAGAATCAATGTTGCAGTGGCCCCCATGCCAGCAGACAGACGCGGCAGTGCAAAAATAATATATGCTGCGATGAGCAAAAATAGTCCAGTAGTAGCCCACCCACTCCAAGTGGGTTGAACGATGAAATGTTCGTTCAAAATGCTGGAAGTAACATGCGCAAGCGCTTCCGCAGGGGAGAGTGACGGATTGCCCGGCACGGGAAACTGATTCCCAATACCAAGCGCAGTCGCTCCAACGATCACAATTTTGTCTGTGTACTTGGATGCTGGAATCTTGTCCGTCAAAACATCGTAAAACGAATCGGCTACAAAGGCCGACTTGCCGTCCTTCCCTTTGTAAAACTGCGGCAACATCAAAGCGTGCGCATCGGTCTTTATCCGCAACTTGCCAATCTGAACTGACTGGCCTGCATTCAGCTGAATGTCAGAAGCGGCCAGATTTAGACTTTTGGCGGCGCCCAGTAAAGCCATTGAAGGCACTGCCTTGCCATAGTAATTGACCAGCAAAGGTTCTATTCGCACTGCACCGTCTTTATCTGGAACTTGATTCAAATGCCCAACTCCGGCTGCAACATTTCCTAAAGAGTCAATTGGCTCTTGAGCCCGCACAGCGGATAGCGAAAAATTGTTAGGATCCTCAATAGCGTTTTTCAATGCAAAATCAGGCAGCGCATTGTCTGGCTTTCCCTGTTGCTCTCCCATAACAAAGACAGAGGGTAGCAACACATTTCCGGCATTCTTGATGCTGTTCGCCAATATGGCATCGGTATCCAACGCAGTCTCTGCATCTGCAATTAACGTATTAAGTTGTTGGTTAGTTGTCGAAGCTTCTGGTGAAGCCCCTAGTGCAGCTTTCATTTTTCGGATGTACACCAAGCCTGGGTCGATCTGGGGCTCCGAGAAAAAGACCGTGTAAACGATGGTTTTGGCCTTGGCAGCCGCCAGCTTGTCGATCAGCTTCGCATGAATATCGCGCGACCAAGGCCAGCGGCCCAGATTGGCGATGCTTTGATCGTCTATGGCGATGACCGCAATACGGTCAGATGGTTGGCGTGAGGTGCTGGTACTGGCAAAGTCATAAAAACGGCGCGATAGCGTGCCAACGAAGTCGGTCGCCAAAGTGAGAATGATGACGACGACCACGATTGCCACGCCAGCAAACCAATCGGCCCTCCAGAATGGGCCTGATTTAGAGTGAGAAGATTTCGCCACGTGCCAGCCCTACCCCTTGTTGCAGCCGAATGTCGTTTAACTGCGCCCATGCACACTTGCTTGCGATCCCCAGATCGAAGCAGGGGCCAACATTAGCAGATGCTGTTCGTTCCGACAAGCAACTTATTCAAACAATCATCTTCTTATTTGATAGCGCGATAGTCACTGGGTAGGCCGTTTTCCCAGTTTTCCACCAATCAACAGAACGAAGATCGCACCGAAGACGGCGCTGGCGTAATGAAGCCAAGGGTATCCCACCATGGTTGGGCGCAAAGCAGCATCACCAGCGATCGTTTCCCCGCCAACCCAGCCGATCAGCGCTGCCCCCAACATAATGATCATTGGGAAACGCCCCATGAGCTTGATCATCAGCTTGCTGCCAAATATCACCATTGGAATGCTGATGGCTAAACCCAATATCAACAAGACAATGTCACCATTGGCGGCGGCCGCAACTGCGATGACATTGTCCAAACTCATGACGAAATCTGCGATCAGTATGGTCCGTACGGCTGCCAGCAGACTGCCGCTAGCATGGGCCTTGTGTTCACCATCTTCTTCATCTATCAGCAGTTGAACGCCAATCCACAGCAACAGCAGGCCACCTGCGATTTGCAAAAATGGAATAGTCAACAGTTTGGCCGCGACAACAGTAAGGGCGATACGCAAGACAACTGCGGCGCCGGAACCAAATGCGACTGCTTGCTTCTGCTGCGCTGGCGGCAATGAACGGGCAGCCAACGCAATGACCACTGCGTTGTCACCGGACAAAATCACATTGATCCAGACAATTTCAAGGAGCCCGATCCAGAAATCTGCGCTGTGTAGCCATTCCATTAATGAACCCTCCTTGTCAAAATGCAAAAAGCGCCCTGAACATTCCGTTCGGAGCGCTTCCCTATTGTCTGGCACAGAACGGCAGCATTGAAGCCACCGCTGCGGTCCATACGGCAGTGAGGTTAAAGCAACGCTTTGAGCAACTTAGCCATTTCAGACGGATTGCGTGTGACCGTAAAGCCACACTCTTCCATGACGGCCAACTTAGCGTCCGCGGTGTCAGCTCCACCAGAGATCAGGGCACCGGCGTGGCCCATGCGTTTGCCGGGGGGCGCCGTGACGCCGGCAATGAAGCCAACGATAGGCTTCTTCATATTCAGCTTGCACCAGCGAGCCGCTTCGGCTTCGTCCGGACCGCCGATTTCACCAATCATGATGACGGCATCGGTATCAGGATCGTCATTGAAAGCGCGCATCACATCGATGTGCTTCAAACCATTGATAGGGTCGCCACCAATGCCGACCGCGGTCGACTGGCCCAGACCGATTTCGGTCAATTGCGCCACTGCTTCGTAAGTCAAAGTACCGGAGCGGGACACCACTCCGATACGACCCTTACGGTGGATATGACCGGGCATGATGCCGATCTTGATTTCGTCGGGGGTGATCAAACCAGGGCAATTGGGTCCGAGCAACAGGGTCTTTTTGCCGCCGGCCGCTTCTTTGGCACGCATACGGTTGCGTATTTCCAGCATGTCACGGACCGGGATGCCTTCGGTGATGCAGATCGCCAAGTCCAGGTCCGCTTCAACGGCTTCCCAGATGGCAGCCGCAGCGCCAGCTGGCGGCACATAGATCACCGAAACGGTCGCGCCAGTCTCAGACGCGGCTTCTTTCACCGAAGCGTAAATCGGGATGTTAAAGATGGACTCGCCCGCCTTCTTGGGGTTCACGCCCGCCACAAAGCAGTTCTTGCCGTTTGCGTATTCCTGGCACTTTTCGGTGTGGAACTGACCCGTCTTACCGGTGATGCCCTGGGTAATAACCTTGGTGTCTTTGTTGATGAAGATCGACATGATGATTAACCCTTTACCGCTTTAACCGCTGCCTGTGCAGCTTCTGCCATGGTGTCCACCGAGATGATGGGCAAACCGGACTCAGCCAGCATCTTCTTGCCCAGATCTTCATTCGTACCCTTCATGCGCACGACCAGTGGCACATTCAGGTTGGTTGCCTTGCAAGCGGTGATCACGCCGGTAGCAATGGTGTCGCACTTCATGATGCCGCCGAAGATGTTGACCAAAATGGCCTTGACCTTGGGGTTCTTCAACATGATCTTGAAGGCTTCGGTCACCTTCTCAGGGGTGGCACCGCCGCCCACGTCCAGGAAGTTGGCTGGCTCTGCGCCGAACAGCTTGATGGTGTCCATGGTGGCCATGGCCAAGCCAGCGCCATTCACCAGGCAGCCGATGTTGCCGTCCAGGCTGATGTAAGCCAGGTCGAACTTGGACGCTTCCACTTCAGCCGGATCTTCTTCGTCCAGATCGCGGTAGGCCACAATTTCAGGGTGGCGGAACAGCGCGTTGGAATCGAAGTTGAACTTGGCGTCCAGCGCCATGACTTCGCCCTTGCTGTTACGGTTCAGCGGATTGATTTCGACCAACGATGCGTCGGTATCCATGTAGCACTTGTAGAGCTTTTGAAAGATATCGACGGCTTGGGCGGTGGAATCCGACGGCATGCCAATCGCGTCGGCGATCTTCTTGGCTTGCTCAGCACCTAAACCGGTCAGCGGGTCGATGAACTCGGTGATGATCTTTTCGGGCGTGGCGTGCGCCACTTCCTCGATATCCATACCGCCTTCACTGGACGCGATGAACGCCAGCTTTTGCGTGGCACGGTCGGTCACGATGGACACGTAATATTCTTTGTTGATATCGGCGCCGTCTTCGATGTAGAGGCGGCGGACCTTCTGGCCTTCTGGCCCAGTTTGGTGCGTTTTGAGCTGCATGCCCAGGATTTCG
>JBDTAG010000154.1:0-5061 GCA_039924745.1 Rhodoferax sp. | reverse complement strand
CCAAACCGGCGAAGTGCTGTCCCGTCTGAGCGCCGATACGACATTGGTGCAAACCGTGGTGGGCTCATCGTTAAGCATGGGCCTGCGAAACCTGGTCATGGGCATTGGTGCATTGGGCATCCTGATATGGACCAACCCATACGTGATGTTTCAGGTACTGGGCGTGTTGGTGCTGATTGTGTTGCCCAGCGTCTGGTTTGGTCGCAGGGTTCGCAAGCTTTCTCGGGCCAGCCAAGACCGGATCGCTGATTCAAGTTCCATTGCTGCAGAAATTCTGAACGCCATACCTGTTGTGCAGAGTTACACCGCAGAAGGGCGCGAAACAGCGCGTTTCACCCTATCAACCGAAAACGCTTTTGATGCTGCTGTGCGCCGCTCCAAGGCCCGATCAGTATTGGTGGCCTTCATCATCATTGCCACGTCGGCCGCGCTCTTGTGGGGCTTGTTCCAAGGTACCCAAGCAGTGGTAGCGGGCCGCATCACTGCTGGAGACTTGGGACAAACCGTGGTTTACGTCATCATTTTGGCCAGCGCCTTCGCGATTCTGGGCGAGGTCTATGGCGACCTGTTGCGGGCAGCAGGTGCCACCGAACGGCTGATGGAGCTGCTAAAAACCCAGTCACCGATTGTTTCACCAACAAATCCGACGCTAGCCCTCGTACCCTCTACTGGTAGCGCTATCAAATTCGAAGCAATTACGTTCAACTACCCATCCAGACCGCTACAAAAAGCGTTGTCAGATTTTTCGCTCGACATCAAACCGGGTCAAACGATTGCCATTGTTGGGCCCAGTGGCGCCGGCAAAAGCACAGTCTTCCAATTGCTGCTTCGTTTTTATGACCCCGCTCAGGGGAACATCGTGCTGGATGGCGTTAGCACCCGCGAGATGTCATTGGAGGCTCTGCGCCAACGCATCGGTATCGTGCCGCAAGACGCGGTCATTTTTTCAAACAGCGCGATGGAAAACATTCGGTATGGCAAGCCCACCGCATCCGATGATGAAGTGAAGGCAGCCGCCAAAGCAGCGTTTGCCGACGAATTCATCAACGACTTGCCCGAAGGCTATGACACTTTCCTGGGTGAACGGGGCCTGCGCCTGTCGGGTGGCCAGCGCCAACGCATCGCCATCGCTCGCGCCATGCTCAAAAATCCACCGCTGCTGCTGCTGGACGAAGCCACCAGCGCCCTGGATGCCGAGAGCGAACGCATGGTGCAAGCGGCGCTGGAATCTGCCATGCGCGACCGCACGACGTTGGTAATCGCCCACCGGCTAGCGACCGTACAAAAAGCCGATCTCATTGTGGTGCTGGACCATGGGCGACTGGTGGAACAAGGTACACATGCCGAGCTGGTCACCCAAGGTGGCGTGTATGCCGGTCTGGCAGCACTACAGTTCAACGTCTGAACAGTACTTGAATTTGGCGCATCGCCATCCTAGAATGCGTTTATCTACTCTGGGAGTTTGCTATGGACGTCAATTCGATCAACAAGCCCACGGTTAAACCGGTACCTGCACCCAAACCCGCAGCTGAATCCCGGCCGGCACCGGTTCGTGAAAAAACCGAGTCACAAGACAACGAAGCCCGAAAAACGGCTCAGGCACAACAAAACAAGCCCGTAGTGAATGCACAAGGACAGGTCACCGGGCGCAGCCTAAATGTGACCGCTTGAAGCGGCTCCAAAGCCTGGATTTCTGGCTATGGTTGCCATAACCGCCACCAACAGCGCCACGCCCTCCATCCAAGCGAGTATGGGGCGTGCGAGGCTTGAGCAGGCGCGCCGCGAAGCGGACCAAGCCGAGTCCAACGCCCGAGAGCTTCGCGGACAGGCCGATGACGCTGAACAGCAGGCTACCAGCAGCCAGGAAAATGTTCGTAACTTATCGGCCAAAAATCAACGCGAGCAATACACCTACGATTCGCCGCGCGCGGCTAGTACGTCAGAAGTGCCGCTCAAAGTTCAAAATTTCATTGAGAATCTTTACTCTGCCAACAGCGAAAAACGGGGGCAAAGCGGCAATTCGCTGAAGACAGACGCCAACGCAGCACCGGTTGTTAATACCCAAGGGCAAGCAACAGGCCGCATCGTCAACGTGAGTGCTTAATCTGCACAAACGTGGCTTACTCAGCGTCTATTGCAAGGTCCCGCTGTGATTGGGTGGCAGTGGGAACGACAGCACTTCAATGCCCTCCTCCACCAATGCATGGGCTTCGTCCGGTGTCGCCGTACCTCTTATCGCTTCCGCTTTTTTTTCACCATAGTGCATTTTTCGGGCTTCTTCGGCAAACTGCTCACCAACATCGGTGGTTTCCGCCAGCATGCGTCGCGCCAAAGCCGAGATTGCATCGACAGAGTTGCGCTTTGTGATAGCGGTCGTTGCGATTTGCTGGCTCTCAGTCTCAACTTTCAAAGTGGCAGATCGGCTACCTGACAATGACAGCCGTGGTGCACATAATTTTTTGACGATCGCCGGATCACCACAAACTGGGCACTGCACAAGTGACCGTTCTGACTGGCCGACACAATCGGCTTCCGAAGCAAACCAGCCTTCAAAGACATGGCCCAGCGTACATTGAAGATCCAGGACTTTCATGTCTGGGCGGCCACTACTTGCCAATCCAGCGACCAGATACCACTCAACACGTTTTGCAACCACAGTGTGCCAGTCAGTGTCTTGGCATCCGTCACCGTGCCATCTGCGCACCACTGCAGCAGTTGCTTGGGTGCCGCGGTAAAAACATCCAAAAATTCGCCCGTGTCCAAATGGCGCTCACCCAAACTCAGCTTGCGAGCAAACCAGATGTCAATGTATTCGGTGGAATAGGCAATCGTTGGGTGCAATTGACCGGCGCGCGCCCATTCAGAGGCTCGGTAGCCGGTCTCTTCTTGCAGTTCACGCTGTGCACATGCCAAAGATGGTTCGTCAGCATCCAGCTTCCCAGCTGGGAACTCCACCATCACACGATCTACCGGATAGCGAAACTGTCGTTCCAGCACAACCTGCAAACTGCCATCGGCTTGTTCTAGAAGTGGGATGATCATGACCGCACCCGGATGCACGATGTATTCGCGCACTGCCGTGCTCCCATCCGGCAACACCACCGTGTCTTGCAGCGCATGCAGAAAATGGCCTTCAAAGACCACTTGGCTGGAGCGCTTGGTTTCCAGCAGGTGCGTCAAGTGCCCAGCATTTTACGAATAGCATTGCCGCACAGCAGCAGCAATCCACCGGGGAATACCCCCAAAACCAAGACCAGTGCGCCGTTGATACACAAAACAATCCGTACATCCAACGGTGCCACTACGCTGCTTGCGGTAATGGGCGCATCAAAATACATGACCTTGATGACTCGCAAATAGTAGAAGGCCCCGATCAGCGACATCAACACTGCAAAAACAGCGATGCCCATATGGAACGCTTGGCCCGATGCGACCAAGGCCTGTAAGACTGCAAGCTTGGCATAGAAACCGACCAACGGTGGTATGCCAGCCAGTGACAGCATACAAATAGCCATGACACCGGCATACAACGGGCTGCGTTGGTTAAGACCTGCCAGATCGGCGATTTCTTCGCTCTCAAAACCTTCCTGAGACAACAACAGCAAAATGCCAAAGCTCGCCAAAGTGGTCAACACATACGTGATGACGTAAAACATGGCTGAGCTATAAGCGTTAGGAGCAAACGTCAACGAATCACCGTTGACAACACCAGACATGACGCCCAGCAGCACAAAACCCATTTGCGAAATAGTAGAAAACGCCAACATACGTTTGACGTTGGTCTGCGCGATAGCGGCCAAGTTTCCGACCAATAGCGAACCGACTGCAAGTATTAACAGCATTTGCTGCCAATCTGTCGCCAAGGGCAACATGCCCTCGACCAGCAAGCGCATGGTGATCGCGAAAGCAGCCAATTTAGGTGCCCCACCAATCAACAGCGTGATGGCCGTTGGAGCACCTTGGTAGACGTCGGGAATCCACATATGGAACGGTACGGCACCGAGCTTGAACGCAAGACCAGCAACAATAAATACCAAACCAAACACCAGCACCTGGTGGCGAATTTGCCCGGAAGCAATAGCTTTGAATATCGCTGTAATGTCCAGCGACCCAGTTGCCCCGTACAACATAGACATGCCGTACAGTAAGAAACCCGAGGCCAACGCGCCCAGCACAAAATACTTCATCGCAGCTTCAGTGGCGGTCGCATTGTCTCGGCGCAAAGCTACAAGTGCATAGCTGGATAATGTCAACAGCTCCAGTCCCATGTAAAGCACCAGCAGGTTGTTGCCAGAGATCATCACCGACATACCCAACAACGCAAACATGCACAAGGTGAAAAGTTCACCTCCACGCAACATACCTCTATGCGCGGAATATGGACGGGCATACACCAAAGTAACCATAACGGCCACAGCTGACAAGCACTTGAGCCAATTGCCCATAGGATCGCTAACCACCATATTGCCGAAGCCATAGTGGGTTGCTCCACTCAAAGCCAAGTCGAGCTGCATGGATGCCACGACTGCCAGAGTCAACAGGGTTATGGCGTAAGTAACACCCCGCATGGGGGTCTTGATGCCAAGGTCCAGCAATGCAATGACGCATGCCATCGCGAGCAATAGTGCGTCGGGGTAAACCGTGATCCAACTGATTGTGTCAATCATCTTTCATCTCTCAATTCAGTTTGATCAGTTCAACTTCGAAATCGCAACATGCTGAAGCAATTGCGCGACCGATACATTCATTACATCGGTAAACGGCTTGGGATACACACCCATCCACAACACCGCCGCGGCAAGAAGACCCAACATCAGAAACTCACGGGCATTGATGTCTTTCAATTGTTTGACATCGTCATTGGTAACTGGTCCTAGGTAGACGCGCTTATACATCCACAAGGTGTACGAAGCACCAAAAATCAACGCAGAGGCTGCTGCCAATCCGATCCAGAAATTGAATTTGACGGCCGCTAATATCACCATCCATTCACCGACAAAGCCGGCGGTTCCAGGCAGTCCGCAATTGGCCATCGCAAAGAACAATGCGAAGGCCGCAAAC
>JBDTAG010000153.1:0-5259 GCA_039924745.1 Rhodoferax sp. | reverse complement strand
TTCCAGGCCATAGCCCGTCATGCTGGGCATGCGACGGGGGCTGCCCATGAGGCGCATTTTGTGAACGCCGCATTGACGCAGTATTTGCGCACCAATGCCATAGGTACGCAAATCCATTCTTCCGCGTTCTGGTGCGTGGGCTGAACGTGCCGTACCTTCAAACTGCGCCAACAATTGCTCGCCACTTTCTCCACAATTGAGTAGTACGACCACACCTTGGCCTTCGGTCGCAATGTGCGACAGCGTGGCGTCCAGGCTCCACGAATGCATGGTTCGCCCTATCTCCAAAGCGTCCAAAATCGATAGTGGTTCGTGCACGCGAACGGGAATGGTGTCCGACGCGTCCCACTGTCCCCGCACTAAGGCCAGATGCACGCCTTTGCCGGTAGTGTCGCGAAAGGCATGCGCAGTGAACTCTCCAAATGCCGTGTTGAGCGTGTGCGTGCCCATGTTTTCAATCAATGATTCCACGCGGCTGCGATAGGCGATCAAGTCTGCAATCGTGCCGATCTTGAGACCATGTTCGCCTGCAAACAATTGCAGGTCAGGCAGACGGGCCATAGTGCCGTCGTCCTTCATGATTTCGCAAATCACTGATGCAGGGGAGCATCCCGCCATGGTGGCCAAATCACAACCTGCTTCGGTATGTCCAGCGCGCATCAACACGCCGCCATCGACTGCTTGTAGCGGGAAGATGTGTCCAGGTTGCACCAGATCGTCTGGTACTGCGCCCTTGGCGACAGCAGCCTGCACGGTCCGCGCACGGTCTGCGGCCGAAATACCAGTCGTTACACCCTCGGCCGCCTCGATGGACACGGTGAACGCGGTTCCCTTTTTGTCACCATTGCGAACTGTCATGGGGGGCAACTTGAGCTTTTCGCATCGCTCACGGGATAGCGTCAAGCAAATCAGACCGCGACCATAGCGCGCCATGAAATTGATGGCGTCCGCGGTCACGTGGTCAGCCGCCAAAACCAGATCACCTTCGTTCTCACGGTCTTCTTCGTCTACCAAAATGACCATGCGCCCCGCGCGCATGTCGGCCACGATGTCTTCTACGGAGGAAATGGGCACAGGGGTCTGAGGCTTCATGGTATCAATGGTGTGGCAGGGAATACCCGGTATTGTCCCAGATGGAAGATAGCCTAGCGGGTAATCCCAACTTCAGGCTGCGACGTAACGCGGCAATGCTGTGCTGCTGACTCAGTCTGGCAATGCAATTTGATTGTCAATGCTGAACTGGTAGTCCTTGAAAATGTGCTCAGCGCTCAGGATTTGGTAGGTTCCATCGGGTAGTTTGCGTGTCGTGTCCTTCAGTCGATATGTCGTGCTGCCACAGGTCCAGCAATTAAAGTTGCGCATGTGGGTGCACAAACACGTTTTGTCCATGACTGAAATGTTTTTGCCGTCCGGATGAATTACGATTTGTTCGTTGTAAGCAGTGATGTAGGCACAACTGCCGTTGCCATCCAGCAGGTAACCATACGCTTCGCAGTTGGGGCGAATGCCGGCGCCGATAGCTGGTGTATTACGCAGCATGCGCATCGGGTAACCCGTAGGCGAAATAGTGTTGACGATGATGTCTTCTTCACTGGCTTTGAAGTAATCTTGCTTGACCTTGTCTGGTAAACCGCATTCTTTGGCCACTGTGAAGCGGGTCGCTACCTGCAGACCAGCCACGCCGTTTTCCAAAAATGAGACCGCATCGCTGCCCGTAAAGATGCCGCCTGCGGCAATGAGTGGAATGTCCAACTGCTCCGTCTTCAGGAACTGTGCGATTTCAGCCACGATGGTCGCTAAGTCATATTGGGCCCAGTCCATACCGAAGCCCAAGTGGCCGCCGGCCAATGGGCCTTCAATAATGATGTAGTCAGGTAGCCGACCCAGACGCGAGGTTTTGCGCAAGAATAGCTGCAAAGCACGAACGGACGATACGATGATGCCCAGCTTGGCGTCACGGAAGCGCGCGTTGTCAGCCATCAAAGCGAATGACCCCAAATGCAAGCCGGCGCTGAGGGTAATGCCATCAACACCTGCGTCTAGAGCAGAGTTCAGCCGCACTTGCAAGGTTTCGCGTGGCGCATTCATGGTCAGCTTTTCCATGCAATTGACGAAGACCATGCCTTCGCCTTGCTTGGCTTCCATGGTTCGTCCTACGTGCAGCTTGGTGGCTTCGGCAAGGCGCCCAAGGTCAAATTTAATGTCGCTTTTGTCCGAATTGGCGATGTTGTATTTGTAGAACTTGGTCTTTTCTTTGACGAAACCGGTGTCGAAGCGCCGATCGGATACATCGGGCACCATTGCGTCTGAAATATGGCCAATGCCGCCTAATCGGACCGCTTCCAATGCTAACTCTGCAGTAGAAATGTCAACACCCATGCCACCTATCATCAAGGGTACGTATTCTTTTTTTCCAAATTTCAATCGGAAATCATCGACTCGTTTCATTATCTTCCTTGTGGGATCTTTATGGCGGTATAGCCTATGAACGTGTTAATTTGGCGCAGTCTGGCCGCTGCCTAGCATGCGCTCTACATACCGTGCGATCAAATCTATTTCCAGATTGACCTCAGTGCCAAGTTTTAAAGTGCCTAAGGCAGTATTCTCCACCGTATGGGGTATGAGGTTAATGCTTGCTTCGCAGCCGTCCGCCAAATCTGCAATGCGGTTGACTGTCAGGCTGACGCCGTTAATGGTGATGGACCCTTTGTATGCCAAGTATTTGGCTAACTCACGGGGTGCCATTACACGCAACTCCCAGCTTTCACCGACCTGCGCGAAATGGGTTACGCGTCCGATTCCGTCTACATGACCAGAGACCAAATGCCCGCCTAGTCGGTCATTCGCGCGCAAAGCCTTTTCCAGGTTGATGGGGCCAATGGCGTCCAGGCCTGCGGTTTTGGTCAGTGACTCGGCCGATATATCGATGCAAAACTGCCCGGTGGCGGTATCCCAGGTGGTGACAGTCATGCATGCTCCGTTCAACGCAATGCTGTCGCCCAAACCCACGTCATCGAGATAACGATCTGGGCATGCGATGGTTAAACGCTTGCCATGTGCTGGTGATTCGCCCAAGGCGCGGACGGATAAGATCCGGCCTACGCCGGTAATGATTCCTGTAAACATGGCAGGATTTTCGCAGGGATTGTGCCTGCATCAGGAAGTGGGGCTAAAAAACGTCTCGCCCGCGCACGCGGGCCAACAATCGCAGATCAGGTCCTACCATAGCGCTGGACAGAAAATCCAGTTGCAAAGCCTGCGTAAGATCGCTCAATGGGCCAAAACTTGCCATGTCAGCGCCCTGACCCAAAAGTTTAGGTGCGAGGTAGACCAACAGCTCATCCACTAAGCCTTCCCGAATGAAAGATCCATTCAAACGGTGACCGGCTTCCACGTGCAATTCGTTGACTTCGCGGCGGCCCAGATCGAGCAACATGGCCGCGAGGTCTACTTTGCCGGTGAGCGCGCCATCTGCTCCTGAGGCTGGGAGGTAGATGACTGTTGCGCCACGCGCTTCTAACGCTTGTTTTTTTTCGCTATTTTGTGCGGCGACGTATATGAAAACTGGCCGACCTTCTATAAAGATAGCTGCGTCCGTCGGTGTTTGCAGCAGGCTGTCTACGATGACTACAGGTGGTTGGCGGCTTGTTTCGACCAAACGAACGTCCAAGCGAGGCTGATCTTGAAGAACCGTTCCAATCCCAGTAAGAATCGCGCCAGCTCTGGCTCGCCAAGCATGTCCGTCCGTACGCGCTTCGTGGGACGTAATCCATTGACTTCGACCGTTTTCCAGAGCCGTCTTACCGTCCAGAGAAGCGGCTACCTTCAGGCGTACCCATGGCTTTTTGCGGATCATTCGGCTAAAAAAACCGAGGTTGATCTCTCGGGACTGAATGGCCAGGGGAGAGTCTGTTTGCAAAACCTCTACTTCAACGCCCGCTGCACGCAATCGGGCAAAGCCCTGGCCTGATACCAGTGGATTGGGGTCGGTGATGGTTGCAACCACCTTTTTAATGCCGGCAGCGATGAGTGCGTCGCAGCATGGGCCTGTGCGGCCGCGGTGGGAGCAGGGTTCAAGGGTTACATAGGCGGTGGAGCCCACAACGGATCGGCCACGAGACTGTGCGTCGCGCAGCGCCATGATTTCGGCATGGTGCCCTCCTACGGGTTGGGTGTGACCGGCTCCTAGCTGATTGCCATCGTTTCCGACTATTACACACGCTACAGATGGATTTGGTGGACAGTCGCTTTGACCTGAAGCGGCAAGAATTAACGCTTTTTCGATTTGTAAGTTTTTCACAAAGTGTTGGATCGCGAGTTAAGTTAGTTACCGTTTGGCGGTGCAATTCTGCCGGATGTCTGGAATGTATTGCAGCTTGAAAGCGCTTGGTTTACGCTTCAGCATATGAAAAACCGCCCAAACGGATTTACGCTCATTGAGTTGCTCGTTGTAGTGGCGATCGTCGCTATTTTGGCTGCTCTGGCAATACCCAGTTTCAACACTATGTTGATGAAACGTTCAGTTCGAAGTGCTGCGTTGACTTTGATTAGTGACATTCGTTATGCCCGTTCTGAGGCTCTGCGTCGCTCGTCAACCGTCTCAATTTGTAGCTTAGCAGCAAACAGTTTAAATACCTGCTCAGCTGCTGGAGCTGCTAATTGGGCTAATGGGTGGATGGTGTTTTGGGACACGGGAACAATCGGCGCAGTCGATGGAACGGATGTGATAGTTCGCGTGCAGCAACCGCTTACAAATATTGCGACTGTTCAAGGCGCTACTCCCTCTAGCGACAGAAACATCCTTACTTTTCAAGCCAATGGCCGAGGTCGTGCAATAGACCAGACTTTTCGTTTTACTCCCCGCGGTACTGTTCCATACAATACAGAGCGGACAGTTTGTGTTTCTGTACAAGGGCGTGTTCGGTTGATGGATGAAGGGACAGTTTCATGCTCGTAGCAAAACGCAATCGCAGCTTGCGATTGTCCAAACTCCGTGGCGTACGAGGCGCATCGCTGCTTGAAGTTCTTATTTCGGTCTTGCTATCGGCAATTGGGCTATTAGCATTGGCGGGTGCGAACGTGGCTTCCATTCGGTATTCCAAAATGTCGCAGTACAGAGGTACGGCTACCATGCT
Source organism: Rhodoferax sp. (assembly GCA_039924745.1). GTDB lineage: Bacteria > Pseudomonadota > Gammaproteobacteria > Burkholderiales > Burkholderiaceae_C > Allorhodoferax. The sequence goes on along the minus strand of JBDTAG010000153.1, from coordinate 124 downwards.
GGCAGCGGATTTGGCCGAGCGTATGCGGGCCAATCCTCTTGGACTTACTGGCTATGCAGTGACTGCTAATTTTTCAGGGCAGGCAACTCCACCGGCCGACACCAACGCATGTGAGGGATATACC
>JBDTAG010000152.1:0-4923 GCA_039924745.1 Rhodoferax sp. | reverse complement strand
CCATCGGCCCCGCAAGTGCCTGGGATACCGAACACCGCACGAGGTGTTTTACAACTTACCGGTGCGCCCACTTACACTGCATACCGTTGCGCTTTGTACTTGAATCTGCGGTAAAATATGGCGCTAGCCCTCGTGGAATAAGCGCCATTAGCTCTCAATTGTGTAGCGTATTCGGACCAGTGGCACGCGCGCCACCGGACCGAATCAACCCGCTTCGGGTTGCAGTACCACCATGGCTTGCTGCCCATAACGCACGACCTTGCCACCACGTTCCTCGGCAAAGGCTATGGCTTCTGCATGGGTCGAGAACCAGGCGTTGGGGTAGCCATATTCTTGACCGGTTGTGTAGTGGCCCAATGCCTGCGGCGGCTGGTCACGCAGTATGGGGCGGTAAGTTTCCCAATTTGCAAAGCCGGCTTCCACTGCCAGCGTGCGCAAAAAGTGTTTGCGTTGCAATAGGTGGCGTTGGCGGTACAAGGCGCTCAATGTGAGCTCGGCAAACACACCCGCCGCGTGGGCGCGGCGCACGGCGGGCATGGCCTTGAACAGCGTGGCGTCTTTGGACGCACGGTGCAGTGTGCGGGCCAGGCGCAAAGCCAGTTCGACCGCGCTGATGGTGTTCGTGGATGTGCCTGGTTGTTGGTCAGACGTCGTAACGGGTGGAATGCTTTGTGTGCGCATACCGGCTCCTTGTTTCAAATGGCCGTTCTCGCAATGGGCCAGGTAGGAGGGGTATGCAAGCGAGGGGCTTGCGTTGCAGGTGCATCGGCTTTTGCGAGCTGGGCGTCCTGAAAGCCCGGTTGCGATTGTAGCCTTGGCTTTTCAAGCCGATGCACAACGGTACCATCCAACGCTGCGTTGCCTACTAATTCCCAAAATTTTCACCCGTGAACCAAACACTTATCTTTCACTGGCGCCCCGCCGACCCAATGTCCAAATCTGGCCGGTGGATATTGACGACCGTTCTGGTGGTTGCCATCGCACTGGTCATGAGGACCTTTCCCGTTCCGTGGGCGGCGATGGATTGGCATGCTGTCTGGCAGAAGCTCGTCCATACCCCAGACAAGAGGATCGGATTCCTGTTCTATTGCGTAGTCGGTCTTGTTGTCATCGCCGTAAGCCACCTCTACAAAACACGTTGCCGGTTGAGTCTGGACGGCCGCTGGCTACGTTTCAGTAGCGGTTTACCTTTTGTAAGCCAGTGGCTGGATTGGGCATTGGATCTGGATGCCATTCGGTCTCAGCAGTTGGAGTTCCGCGTGGCTCCGAATCCGGGTGGTGCTCAGGCTTTGCGGTTTTACGCACTGACTTGGACGACCTCAAACCGCGCACTTGGCTCCACTGCGAGATTTTTGCGGCCGGCTAATTGGTACCTTCCAGGTGAGGCTGAAATCCGGCCGGTCAGTGGCGCGGGTTTTGTGCTGTGGAATTCTGAAAAGGCCAAGATGGCATTGCGCAAAAGATTGGAAGGCTTGCCTTTGGTTCAAGCCCTCTCCCAACGCGGAATTGTGTTGCCATCTGCCAGCAGCAAGCCGGCTGTTGTAGGTATTGATCTGATGTCCAAGACACGCATGAAAGTAGCTGTCTATGGTTTTTTTGGTCTGTTGCTATTGGCTGTTGTTTCAATGCTGGCAATGCGCGACCAATACTACTTTGCGCCACCACCCATCACCGCGTGGCTGGCCGTAGGAAGCCTCGCAGGTTTTTGTATGCTGGCTTGGTTGTGGGGCGAGGTTGCAACCGAGCCAATGGGGCATGGGCGCGTAGTCGATAGCAATGCAACGCCCGACATAACGCAAACGGGTCTACACGCGACACAGGTAGTGCTGGCGGCCTTAGTGGGCTTGGCTGCTGGTCTGTGCGCGCCATTTCTAACGCTGGCCTACGCCAACCTGGTTCAAACACCGCAAGCGCAGTTGTTTGCGTTGCGAAAATCACCCATGGAGCTGGTGCCGCAGTCGACGGATGCTGTCCCGACGATTCGACAACTGGCCGCCACCGAGTATTGGCAGAGCCTGAAAGAAGGTGATGCCGTGACCCTACCCATTCGCCGTGGTGCCTTCGGTCTGTGGTGGCAGTTCGATGCCAGCGCGGTGCGCGAAAAGTGGATCGCGTACTACGATGCGCACCGCTAGACCAGGGGCAGGGCGGTCGTGCTCTTGATTTGCTCCATAGAGAAAGCCGACGACACGCCCGCTAAATCCACCAGACCAATCAGTTTCTTGTAGAAGCGGTCGTAGCCGTCGATGCTGGAGGCCACTACTTTGAGCAGGTAGTCCACATCGCCGCTCATGCGGTGAAACTCTTGCACCTCGGGCAGCATGCTGACGACGGCTGCAAAGCGGGCTAACCACTTCTCGTCGTGTTGCCCGGCTCGGATGCTGACAAACACCGTTACCGGTAGCCCCACAGCATGGCGGTTTACGACGGCTACACGTCGTTCGATAAAACCATCGTCGTCCAGACGTTTGACGCGCTTCCAGCACGGTGTGCTGGACAGGCCCACTTGCGCTCCAAGCTGCGCCATGGACAACGTGGCATCACTTTGCAAGGCATCCAATATCTGTAAATCAAGTCGGTCTAGCATATTGTTCTACAAAATTCAGAAAAATTAAGTTTGTGTTCTATATTGTCGGTGAATTGGGTGAAATTTGGAATGCATTTGTCATCAGGATTTTTTACACTTATGCCTATCCCTTGTATCTACCGCCCATCACACACTATGCCAAGCATCCTGTACCTCGATTCCAACGCCACTACCTACGTGCTGCCTGCCGCCATAGATGCTGCGACACGCGCCATGCGCGACCAGTTCGGCAACCCCAGCAGCAGCCATTCGCATGGCATTGTGGCCAAGGCCTTGTTGGAGCAAACCCGTGCGACCGCCGCACAGGTGATCGGAGCGGGAGAGGGCCATGTGGTGTTCACGAGCGGTGCCACGGAGGGCATCCAAACTGCTGTTCTGTCTGCGTTACGTGCCATTGGCCCGCGCAATGCAAGCCGGGGCCAATTGCTGGTGTATGGCGCTACCGAACACAAGGCTGTACCGCAGGCGCTGGCGCACTGGAACACCGTATTGGGCTTGGGGCTGGAGCTGCGTGCGCTGCCGGTGGATAGCAACGGCCAGCACGACTTGCAACGCTTGTCCGATTGGCTACCCGACATTGCGCTGTTATGCACCATGGCGGCCAACAACGAGACTGGTGTTGTCACCGATCTGGCGGCGATTGAAGCGATGCTCTTGCAGTCGCGCAGCCAAGCGTTGTGGTTGGTGGACTGTGTGCAAGCCTTGGGGAAACTGGATTTGAATTTGCAGCATAGCCGCATCGACTACGCACCGTTTTCCGGCCACAAGCTTTACGCCCCCAAGGGCATTGGCCTGTTGTATGTGAGGCGCGGCGCACCGTTTACGCCTTTGATGGCCGGTGGCGGACAAGAGGATGGCATGCGCAGTGGCACTGAAAACATTCCTGGCATCGCCGCGCTGGGCGCCGTGCTCAATGCCCTGCAACAGGGAGGTACCTTTGCCAGCCATGCCACGTTGCGCGCATACCGCGACCAACTGGAGCAGAGCTTGCGCAGTGCTTTTCCTGCCATTGTGTTCAATGCCCCTCTTGGGCACAGTTTGCCAACCACGCTGAATTTTTCAGTGCCCGGCATTACCAGTAAGGTCATGCTGGATGTGTTTGATGCCGCTGGCCTGGGCGTGAGCGCGGGAAGCGCTTGCAGTGCCGCCAAAGCCGCACCGAGTTATGTGCTGGATGCCATGGGCCTACCCGCGTGGCGTACGACTTCGGCGGTGCGTCTCTCCATTGGTGCTTTGACGAGCCGCCAACTCGTGGATGCCGCCTGCGTCGCCATTGCACATTGCGGCCAAGTGCTGTTGGCCATGCCAGCGGTTGAAGATGATCGGCAATCGGCGGCTGACGAAGCCATGGATGGCGCCCACTGCAGCGCGGAAGTAGTTGACGCGATGGCACTGCAATGGAGCGAGCTGACCGCTTTTGTTGCAGCCCACCCGAGCGTCCGCTTGCTCGACGTGCGCGAGGCCTTCGAACACCAAGCCGGGCATGGCATTCTGTGTAGCGGGCTGTCGGCCATCAATGTTCCGTTGAGCGGCATCACAACTCTTTCGCCCGCCTGTCTGGATTCCAAAGCCACCAGCGTAGTGCTGGTCTGCCGCAGCGGAAAACGGAGCCTGAAGGCCGCGCAATGGCTGCATAACCAAGGCTACGCGCAGGTACGGCACTTGCAGGGTGGTCTGGCATTGCGCCCGAATAGTGTCGCCACGGACATAACACACTTGCCCACCGAAGAAACTGCGCGTTTCAGCATCGCTTAAAAAGAAGGCACGGTCTGCATCGCCAAGCAGGGCGCCGGTTTGCAGGCTTGTGAACACGCTTATCCACAACCTAGCCCACAGAGGGCAGGGGTAAGTATTTGGAAGATCTTTTTTTTCGGTTGGTTCGTTCGTGCCAGCATACGTGCATTCCTTGAATGGTTTGTAAGAAAACGGCCTGTAGCCCTCGTCCAACATGCTTAAGCAGCTATAAATTGCATAGCAATATTCCGTGTTTAACGCTTACGCAACCCGCTGAGCTTGTGGTATGTGATTTGGCCGCACCACAGCAACCGCGCGTGTTCTTTGCCCGACTTACCCTGGCAATTGGGGGTTCCCTAGCACACCAACAATTGACGGAAATGGTCTCAACTACGACCGCTTAAAAACAAGGCACGGTCTGCACAACCAATACTGGCGCGCCTTTGAAGGCTTGTGAACACGCTTATCCACAACCTAGCCCACAGAGGCCATGGGTAACTATTTTTTGCTTTTTTTCGAAAGCAGATGTCCCCCGCGCACGCACCCCCATCTGGCAAAAATCGGGCCTACCGCGTTGGTTGCCCGTGGCAAATTGCCATCCG
>JBDTAG010000151.1:0-3905 GCA_039924745.1 Rhodoferax sp. | reverse complement strand
GCTGGGCCTGACCCCCCACAACAAGGAGCGCCTGGAGGCTACGGTAAGCAAGCCTTATGGTTTGTTTTACGTGTGCGGACCGACCGGTTCTGGCAAAACGACCACCCTGCACTCCATTCTGAAATTTCTCAACACACCGGACACCAAAATATGGACTGCAGAAGACCCGGTTGAAATTACCCAAAAGGGTTTGCGGCAGGTCCAAATCAATAAAAAGGCAGGCATCGATTTCGCCTTGATAATGCGCGCGTTCTTGCGGGCTGACCCAGACATAATCATGGTTGGCGAGTCACGCGACAAGGAAACAGTGTCGATGGGCGTTGAAGCCTCATTGACCGGTCACTTAGTCTTCTCCACGCTTCACACCAACTCAGCTCCGGAATCTATCACACGTTTGATGGATATGGGGATGGACCCTTTTAACTTTGCAGATGCGCTGTTGGGTATTCTGGCGCAGAGACTTGCCAAAAAGTTATGCGATTGCAAGGAAGCCTACGTCCCGGATGCTGACGAATTCCGTCTATTTGTAACCGAATATGCCGAAGAGCTACGCCACTCTGAAGCCTGGAAAGCAAACCCAGAAAGAGAGCGTGAGAAGCTCATGGACAGTTGGGATAAGGCCTATGGCGTAGATGGCCAGGTCCAGCTGTACAAAGCCGTGGGTTGCGACAAATGCAACAAGACTGGCTACAAAGGCCGCATCGGCCTGCATGAGCTTTTGGTCGCTGACGACAGCGTCAAGAAGCTGATTCAGGAGCGCGCCCGTGTTGCCGAGCTGTTTGCCTCCGCAGTGGAAGGCGGCATGCGCACCCTGAAGATGGATGGCATGGAAAAGATCATGATGGGGATGACGGATTTGAAGATGGTGCGGCAGGTTTGTATCAAATAGCAGACACCCCATATTGATAGAAAGACCACGACCATGCTGTTGATTGTTGCTATTCAGACCACCGACTAGTCAAAAAAGCTTTGACAAAATTGGCCTGTAGCCCTCGTTCTATACGAATATGATGCTACATATATCGTAGCATACGTCCGTTTTATTGCTTATCGCACCATATCCTCCACATATCTCGCAAGGCGGCTTCGAAAAATCGAGCGAATCGTGACGCGTCGAAGATCGGCGAGGCCAACACTTGCTTGGTAAGCGGCTGGCGGCCCCACCTTGACACCCGACACGCGTCAGGGCACGACACTGCAAATTACCGCTTGGTAGGCAATCGAATAACTTGAGATTGCCCCGCCTGGACATCCGCTTCAGCGACGATAACCCTGCTGAGAAACACGGGAGCTACATTCCACTGATGCCCGTCGTCCGTTATGACCGTGACGGTTTTGCGGTTGCATTTGGCGACGATGCCTGTTTTCGGATCGTGGCCTGGTGCGTGGAAGGACACCCGGTCACCAATTCTGAAGCTCTGCATCTGTTGCTGCATGCGCCCCTCTTGAAGGTAGCGCAGGCGTGCAACAATTTTCCGATTGAGCTCAGAGAGCTGGGCCTCGCTGAATTTGGTGATGTCGATGGGCATAGCTCTACGATATCAAACTGCGCCGGTGTTTTTCCAGCGATGCGGCAATAACTCGCCAATGCGACTGTTCATGTGCGATGGCAGCCTTGTCAGAACGTCCTTCAGATAAGCCCACGGATCATGCCCGTGCAACTTTGCTGACTGTAGCAAGCTCATCACGACGGCAGCCCGTTGACCGGCCAGCTCACTGCCTGCGAAGAGCCATGCTTTTCTGCCCATGGCCCACGGCCGAATGAGATTTTCAATATGGTTGTTATCAATCTGGACGTTGCCGTCACGCAGGTAAGTTGTCAACGCTTGCCATCGGTTCAAACTGTAGTCAATTGCCTTGGCCGTGGCACTGCCTTCGGGTACACGTTGGCGCTCCAACATCAACCAGGCGTGCAGTTCCTCACACAACGGCTTGGAACTCGATTGCCTGATCGTCAGTCGCTCTGCAGCCGATAAGCCCTTGATCTGGTGCTCGATTTGGTAGAGCGCTGCAATACGTTGTATGGCCTGCGTGCCCACCGGGCTCAGCTTGTCCTTGGCTAGTTCATCAAACTTTCGACGTGCATGCGCGAAACAAGCTGCACCCACGCGGGTCTGCTGCTTGAGAACGTGGTCGTAGACCCCGTATCCGTCGCAAACCAGCTTGCCCGACCAGCCCTTGAGGAATTCCAACGGGTATTTGGCCCCTCTGCCCAGGCAGAATTCGTACACCACGCCGGGTGAAACATCAAAGCCGCCTCTAGCATAGGCCCAGACGTAGGCACGTTTGGTCTTACCGGCTCCGGGGTCCAGCATGGCCACCGGTGTCTCATCGGCATGCACCACGGCGCAACTGAGGACAAACTCCCGGTGTGCCGCATACAGGGGTAGCAAGGCTGCCCCTGCCTGGCCAGACCACGATGCCAGTGTGGAGCGCGGTGTGTGCACGCCAGAGCGAGCGTTGATCTGTTCTAGCCGGTAATACGGAATGTGGTCAACGAAGCGGCTCACCGTGGTGTGTGCCACCAGGCCAGCAGTAGGCATGCCTTTGTCGATGATCTGTGGCTCCACCGGTTCTTGCACCAGCGTCTGGCAGCACTTGCAGGCCCACTTGCCACGGATGTGGCGGTGCACGAAGAACTGAGCCGGAATGATGTCCAGGCGCTCGCTGACGTCTTCGCCGATACGCACCATGGCCTCGCCACAGCCACAGGTTGTGTTCTCGGGCTCATGGTGGTGGTCTACGCGCTTGAGGTGCTCGGGCAAGGCCTGGCGCTTGGGTTTGCGACGGGTCTCGGGGTCTGGTGAATTGCCGGGCACCTGGGTTGCCGCCTTCAGCGTTTCGAGTTGGGCTTCCAGGTCCGCTTGGTCGGCGGCCATCGTTTCTTCAAACAACTGACGTTGCTCGGCATTCATGCGTTCGGTCTTGGCCGCAAACTGGCGGGCCTTGAGGCGGCGCAACTCAAAGGTGATGCTGGCGATCTTGGCATCCCTGAACTCGATGGCCTGGGCCTGTGATTCGATTTGCCGGCTTTGTTGCTCAACGTGGGCCAGCACTTTGGCGGCCATTTCAGCGGCGGCGGCGGGACTCAGGCCGACAAAGTCTTGGGGCTTAAGTTGGTGCACGCTGAGCATGCCTGTATTGTGCAAAATCCCTGCGCAAAAATGTATCAGGGCATCCTCTAATTGCCCGTCTCCCCGTGTTAAACCACAGTTCCTACAGCCGCGTAATGGTCTGCATCTGTTCCAGTCGGCTCCATGGTAGCCCCAGTACCAAAGCGTCGAATTGCTGCTTTGTCAGCGTGATCGAGGCAGCCATATTGGCGCCACCGCGCGGCCATTCAAACCCGCCTTGATTGAGGCGGCGGGCCGCACACCACATGCCAAAGCCGTCGTGCAACAGCAGCTTCATGCGGTTGCCCCGTGCGTTCGCAAACAGATAGCCATGATGGGCCTGAGCAGATCCGAACACTTGTACTACCCGGGCCAGCAGGCGTTCTGTTCCCATGCGCATGTCTATGGGAGCCGTTGCCAGCCACAGTGCGTCGATACGGATCATTGCAGCCACTCGCGCAGCCAGACGCCACAATCGCCCGCCAGTTCGCTGGGCCATGTCACGGTCGCTGTCGAATTGCCACGGCGCAGTTCGAGTTGAATGGCCGTGGAGCGCTTGGCGCACTTGTCCTCAGAGACTGGCGACACGTCCATGTGTACGGCTACAAACTGCTGTGGCTCAAACTGCAAGCTTGTTGGTGACGCTGCGGGTGCAGCGGGGCAGACTGGGGGCGGCTCCGATTTGCGCAGCCAGACGCGAACCATGTTTGCGTTGAGGCCATGCTTTAAGGCCACGCCAGCTATCGACTTGCCACCACGGCGACATTCCGCCAGCACCTCGGCCCTGAACTC
>JBDTAG010000150.1:0-4065 GCA_039924745.1 Rhodoferax sp. | reverse complement strand
CAACTATTCCGCCAACATCTTCACGTGAGTGGGGATAACGTATCTCTGGTCCCTCGCCACAGTATATTTTGAACACCAAATGCTCTGTTCCCACAAAGCAATGCACAACTCCACCATCGTAATCTTGACGCACCCAGGTAGCGTCGCGCCTAGTGGTAAGGGCGTTCAAGATGTCTGCGAAGGTATCCATTCCGCGGCTAAACTCATCTGGATCATAGTCAACTGTCATCCTGCGCCCTAACGTAATGTCCAGAGCAAAACCTGCTCTATAAGTTGGCCACTGCTCCATATACTGGACATAATAATTCTTAAAATTTGAATCCAGTATTGGCTTGTGACGGATAGCGTTCAAATTCCAGGTCAATAAAAATACCGTGAAACACCGCATCCGCTTTTTGTCGATTCTAGGGGCGAATGACTGGTCTCCGACGATTCTGCGAATAGTCGCACCTAGCCAATTCGTGTGGCAACGCCGTCCAACTTGAAAGGCTCCTATCGCAGCCAAGCCGACTTAAACTTCGATCAATCGTATGTCTGCTATGGCCGAACTCCGGGCATGTGCTCAAAGTGGTCATCACCGGAAAATCGCCTTTAGTGGTCAGCGTTTCCCGGAACGGTTTGTCAGTTAGACCGGAAGACGCGCAGGTGAGCTGCTGATTTTGCGGGACACTTTGGCCATGCACGCAGAACACCGGACGGACTACCTAGAACTCCTACCGCGCCTCGCTTGCCGAAGGTGTAGTTTCGGGGTAACTCTTGGTGCCGTTCACGCCCGTAATGGGGGTGGAAGGCGGCAATATCAGATTCGGAATCCGTCCCAGCGCGCGGGGCCAAGGCCTTGGTATTGAGATCCTGCGCCACTCCCTGCGCCATGCGGCTGAGTTGGGTCTAGCACGGGTTCTCTTAACATGCAATAAACGCAATGCAGCCTTGGTCAGAACGATTGTGTGCAATGGTGGTGTCTTGGAATCCGAAGAGCATTTGGCATCCTCAGGGGTCGTCGTCCAGCGGTATTGGATCAATGCTGAAGGGAACGCCATTGTTTATTCTTTTCTTCAAGGAATGCGGTACTGTTGAGGCGCTATAGTTCGTGCGCCCAATGGCCTACCCGGATACCCATGACATCTCCCATCTTCACGCCCGCCGACCCCATCCAGGACCGCAGCCGTCTGCTCGATCTGAATACGGAGTACATGACCTGGAACAGCGTGGAGGTCGAGAAAGCAATGGGAATCAAGATAGCCGACCTGGTTGGCATGCCCATTCCCGACTACGTCGCCAGCGTCATCGACAAGGTCTGCGGTGCGCCGCCTCCAGAAGGGATCTTCTATTTGGTGGAGTGTGAAGGGCAGTTGGCAGCCATGGGCGGTATGCGCAGGGTCCGCAAGGGCTTCTGTGAACTCAAGCGCGTGTATGTTCGTCCGGCATTTCGTGGCAGGCAGTTGGGTCAGACGATCATCCAACGCTTGCTGGACGATGCAGTGGCATTTGGCTACGACCATGCGCTGTTGGACTCGGCCCCCTTCATGGCATCCGCCCACCGGCTCTACCGAGCGGCCGGCTTCACAGACTGTGCGGCCTACCCCGAGGCCGAAGTGCCTGTCGCACTCCACCGCGGTTGGTGCTTCATGGGGCGCGCACTGTAAGCACTGGCACACATTCGCCAGCCCGGTTGGGGCGGTCCACCATTTTTACTATGATGCGGGTCACCGGCGGTCAATAATCCGCCTATCCCTGAACGCCCCGTGGCGCCGCCTATTTGCATGCATCTATTTGACCCCATGAAAGTATCCCTTAGACCCATCCAGGCCAATGAGCACGACACCGTTTGCGCTTGGGCCATGGCAGAGCAATGGAAGGGGCTCGAAAAAGGGCAGCCGCTGGTCTTGGGCGCCTTCTCTCAAATCATCACATTGTCTGCGCACCACAGCTACGCCCTGAGTGCGGAAGCCGCGTCCGCCATAGGCTTTGGCCAAATAGAGGAAGCGCTGCGATTGCCCGCGACCACAGGGGTTAAATTACGGTTGCGCCACGACAATTTTCCCGCTGTCCGCGTTTACCAGTCACTTGGTTTTGCAACGAATGAAGCCGAAAGCAACGACGCCGTGATGGCGATGACCTATGACGCCTGATGAATCCAAACCCGGGCCAGACGGTTCACCCCAGACCCCCACGCTGGCCGAACGGGTGGTGCCCAGCTATTCGCCTGCGCACCCCGGCAGGAAATTGGCCGTGATCCGCTGGGTATCGATTGCAGCCTTCACCGTGTTTGGCTTGTCCCTGGTGTTGGGCCTGTTGGGGCGAGGCCGTTGGGTCGATGGCATCAACACGCGCCTGCAGGCGCTAGAAGCGGCAACGCCCAAAACACACCCCCAGCACTATGACGATGAAGAGCTCAAAGGCTTGCCACCGGTGGTGCAACGCTACTTGTCACAGGCGTTAAATGAGTACCAACCGCTTGTACGCGGGCTCTACCTAGAGCAAAGCGGAACACTGAACCGCAGCACTGTGGTGGACGCCCAGAAGTGGGAGCCGTTTACGGCCAAACAGCGCGTTGCCACCAAGCGCCCGGGTTTTGTGTGGGATGCATCCGTTACGGTGTCGCCCGGCATCTTGGTACGCGTGCTCGATGCTTATGTGGCAGGTGAAGGCACTTTGCAGCCCTCGGTGATCGGCTTGCTTGATCTGGGCGGCAGCCATGGCACTGGTGATATTGCACGCGGTGAACTGATCCGTTATTTTGCTGAAAGTGTGTGGTACCCCACGGTATTGCTGCCCAGCCAAGGCGTGCAATGGAAACCCATAGATACGCATTCGGCGCAGGCCACGCTAACCGATAGTCCGCTGACGGTGACCTTGCGTTTCACGTTCGGTGCAGACGGTCTGGTGGAGCGCATCAACAGCGATGAACGCAGTGCTCTGGTGGACGGTGCCATGGTGCCTACGCCCTGGGAAGTGCGCCTTTCCCATTACCAACGTTACGGCAATATGCTGGTGCCCGAAGACGCCGAGGTGGCGTGGCTAAAACCTACTGGCCGCCTGCCGTACTGGCGCGGACGGGTAGACAAATTCGATTACGACATGCCGCCCTAGCGCGCTAAATTTGCTATTATTTTTATAGCTATATGCGTATATTCCACGAGGGCTATAGGGCGATTTTGCTTAAGACCTGGTGGTGGCGTGCATCTTGATCCATTCCACGTAGTTGTCCATCCAGCCTTGCATGAAGCTTCGTGTCACTTCGCCTATGCCGCCCTTTGCATCGAATAGCGTGTCTTTGGCTTGGATGAAGGCCTCTGGCTGGCCCATTGTGGGCACATCAAGATACGCCAGCACATTGCGCAGATGCTGTTGGGCCATTGCGGTACCCGCGGCGCCAACCGACACACCCATCACCGCTGCGGGTTTGCCGGTCCATGCACTTTGTCCGTAGGGGCGTGACGCGTGGTCAATCGCATTCTTCAGCACACCGGGGATGGAGCGGTTGTATTCGGGAGTGATAAAGAGTAGGCCATCGGCCTTTTTGATTTCGCGCTTCAAACGTTGCACGGCGCTACCGGGGACGTCGTCGTCATCTTGGTTGTAGAGCGGCAGATCGTCAATCTGCAACTGTTCAAAGGTGAATTCGGACGGCGCCATCATGGCCATTGCGTGGGCCAGTTTGCGGTTGAAAGAATCGTGGCGCAGGCTGCCGACAATAACGGCGATGGTGTACTCGTTGCTCATGCTGTACTCCAAAAATTACATCCTGCGCGCCGACCTCCACCAACACCGTGCGGTAGCGCACACTGCCGACCTATTTCTTCTTACTGTCCTTAGCCATGGAATCCTGCATGGCTTTCATGGGGTCGTTCTCATCTGTTGAAGTGTCGGTACTGGCCGGCGCGGAGGCTCCCTCTTCAGGCGCTTCTGCTGCCGGCATCTCTGCGGGCTGGCTGTCCTTTTCCATCTGCAACTCGACCTTGTTCATATCAATAGCGACTGCTTTATCCAGCCCGCTGGAAACGATGCCTGGGAAGAAGATGATCGCCGACACCATGATGATCTGGATCAGCACAAACGGCA
>JBDTAG010000149.1:0-3656 GCA_039924745.1 Rhodoferax sp. | reverse complement strand
CGGCCTGCCCGCCACGGAGGTGGGGCGGGTTTGCAAGGCTTTGGCGATGGACTGGGCCTCGGTGTGGACGATGGCATGCTCCAACGCCGTGCGGTTACCGCCGGCAAAGGGCATCAGGCCGGTGATCAGCTCAAAAGCCAAGACACCTAACGAGAACACATCGGCTGCCACACCCGTGGCATCACCGGTGACCTGCTCGGGTGCGCAGTAGCCCAGTGTGAAGCCGCGCCCGGTCATGTGGGTCAGTGCGGTAGCCGCATCCGGATCCACGTCGTCCATCAGCTTGGCGATGCCAAAATCGAGCAGGGCAGGAACCCCGGAGAGCCCCACCATGACGTTGGATGGCTTGATGTCTCGGTGCAGGATGAGTTGCCCATGGGCATACTCGGTCGCCCGGCACACCTGAAGCAGCAGCGCAATCCGCTGCGTCAACGTAAGTGCATTTTTTCCGGCCCAGTCGGTGATCGGCTCGCCATCGATGTACTCCATCACCAGGTAGGGTTCGCCAAGGTGTGTGCCAGCGTCCAGCAGGCGTGCAATGCCGGGGTGTGTCAAACGCGCCAACAGACGCCGTTCGCGCAGGAAGCGCTCGACCAGTTCGGTTTTGCCAAGACCCGTGCGTAAAAACTTGATCGCCGCGTGGCCTTCAAAGTGCCCGTCATGCCTGGCAGCCAGCCATACGGCACCCATGCCGCCTTCGCCGATTTTTCGTTCTAGTTGCCAGGGCCCAACAACATCACCTGCGCCAATAGGTGGGCTGACATCGGGTGCTGCCGCCACGTCTACTTGGGATTCAAACTCCTGCGCACTGACCCCAATCAGGCTGGGAGATTGCTCGGGGTGGCTGTCTGATTGGTCCAACTCGCCAAGCATGGCTCGTACCGCTGCGACGTGCTGGGGCTCGCGCGACTGCAATGCCAGGAACCAGGCTGTGCGTTCAGGGGGCGGGAGATCGGCGACTTGATCAAACAGGGCAAATCGCCGTTTCAAATCGATAGGGTGTACGGTCATGGTGAAGGTTCGCAGTGGTCCCCGAGGCTAACGCACTCTTGTCAGGAGCCATCTTTTTATCAGACGCAAAGCAGGCACAAAATGCGACAAATATCAGGATCACGCCCACCAGCTTTCAAACAAAATGTTGCACCTGTCGTATTTGGCGTGTGCAATCCGTCTTACGGATGCAGAGCAGTTTGCTCGCGCCGAATCCAATCAACCCAAAGGAGCAACATGCACATTCCATCCAAATCCCGTTACGCTTGCGCGCTGACACTGGCTACGGCAGCCATCGCCCTGACCCTGCCGCTGCCTGCACTGGCAGATAAAACACCGCAAAGCCTGAGCGCTACGGTGGATGGCAAGGTGTTCGAGAGCGATGACGACGGCATCCTGTACCTCATGCCGACCAAGGGCGTGCTTAATTTGATTGCAAGCACTAAAGGCTCATCGGCCTATCCGCCCCCCAAGACACCGATCGACAAGCTTTCTATAAATTGCAGTAACTTTGATGGCAAGCCTGTCAAATTCAGCTTTCCCAAATCGGGGAGCCGCAGTTGCGAGGTCACATTTACCAAAGGGGTGAGCCAAAAACCTTTTGGAGACCCGCAAGCTGAATACCGCCTTGTCGATGGCAAAAACCAATTGGAGATTACGACTGTCAAAGGCAAAGTCATTGAAGGCACGTTCAGCTTTGAGCTAGTGGAGGTCAAGACCAAGGCCAAGATGACCATTGCCGGCGGCAAATTTAAGGCAGAAGATCGCCAGTTGTAACGACTGGTTACAGGCTCGCTGAAGGGGTCGATTCGTTGTGGCTTAAACTGCCGCGCAGTGGTGCAGCAGTACCTGAGCGCTCTGCACAACAAGGACCCCAGTTTTGATCCCTACGGAAACCGCCGACGAGATAACACCGCTGTTACAAGCCATACGCGCTGGAGATCAGTGCGCGGCGGCGCGGTTGTACGCATTGCTTTACCCTGAGATTAAACGCTTGGCACATTCGCGCCTTTACGCGGTGGGCGGTGTCGTCAGCCTGAATACAACCGGGTTGGTCCATGAAGGTTTTCTGCGCATGGTGGAGCGCGTGGGCATGGCAGGGGAATCGCGAGCCCAGTTTTTTGCGTATGTAGGCAAAGTGTTGCGCTCTGTGGTGCTCGACCATTTGCGCGCCAACCAAGCCGAGAAGCGTGGTGGAGATATGGTGCAGGTGACGCTGTCGCAGGCCGACTCGGTCGCTATCGACGGACGCGACAACTGGTTTTTGTTGGACTCTGCACTGGAACAACTGCGCGCGTTGGACCTAAGCCTGTATGAGCTGGTTGAACTGCGGTATTTTGCCGGCCTGACTGTGGCCGATATCGCCAAGCTGCTGGGTGTCTCGACCCGCACGGTAGACCGCGACTGGGTCAAGGCCAAGGCTTGGCTGGAAAGCCTGATCGAGAAAGCGGACTAGGCAACTATTGGGCGCAATCGCCCAGCCGTTTGGCACTGAGCGCGGTTTGCACCACGTTACCTTCCATATCGCTACCTTCGTCAAATTGCGTGACCCGCATGTTCATGGTGAATGACTCGTCTGTCACCATGCCCGAGCCTTCACCCCGCATCTTGGGCTTGCTGCAAGCGTAGCTGATGGTGATGTTGCTCCCCTTGCGTTTGACCACCGGTGGGGTGCAGCCCTCCGAGCCCTGCTGGTTGGCGTAAGCGCTGTTGGTGTCCACATCTTTTTGCGTCACGCATTGTTTGAAGTTCACTGGAATTTTCATGCCAAATACTTCGGTCACCGTGGAGTATTCGTATTGACCGGGTTTGAGGTTTTGCGCCTGCGCGGTGGGTGCCACCAGGCATGCAGCCAGGGCGGCGGATGCCCAGAGGGCGCTAGATATGCGTTTTGTGGATTTCATTTTTTCTGACACCTGAGGATTATTTGAGGCGGCTGATTTCGCAGGAGTTGAAGGCGAAGTAGCCGCCGCTGCTACTAATTTTCGAAAATACATCTTCACTTTTCTTTAACTCCCGGACAACGGCCACAATGTTCACGCCTTTATTCAGCGTAGCCTGTGCTTCATTCCCTGGGGTCCATGCTCCGGCGCCGCGTATGCCCGCAGTTACATTGGGTGCCTTGCCGCTTGCAGCGGCTTCCACACTATAGGCAACCATGTAGAACCCATCTTCGGGGGCCTTGAAGTCGCAGTTTGCAGCCGACCAGCCCATCGAATTGTTGGCGTCATGCAAAGTACCAGGGTTGAATACCACCTGGTTTTTTTCAAAATCTACTACGTAGGCCATGCCGATCCCCAGCACGGCATTCCCAATAGGCGACTTGGGGCTGAGCACGGACAGCGTCGTGCTGTTACCAATCGACAGCGTGCTTTTCAGTTGCGCAATCTTCGCCTCGGTCTCTTTGTCTTGCTGTTCCTTGGCTTGTCTTTCAATCTCATCAAGCGCGGCCTTGGCCGTAGCCAGCTTTTGCTGAGCGTTCATAGCAGCGCCCGGCACAACTTGCGCCTTCAAAACATATGCTTTTGCTTCCCCAGTGGTCGCGCCCACTCGCACATTGGGATTCGCAATAACAGGGACCGTTTGTGTATTCAAATGCGCCGCAGGTGCAGCCAGTGGCGTGGTGTTGCTAAACCCGCTTGTAGGTAGGGTTGCGGGCTTGAGGC
>JBDTAG010000148.1:0-5439 GCA_039924745.1 Rhodoferax sp. | reverse complement strand
GCCTCGCCAAGGTGAGTCTGAAAAGCTATAGAGCGTTTTCCCACCGATTGAGTTGATCTACTGTGGCGGTCGCGCCACCGCAAACGATGACCAAAATTGTTTTGTACGGCGCTAGTGCTGGCGAACTTTCATAAGCCAAGGCAAGACTTGCACCACAGGCTGGCTCAACCAAAACGCGGTGATCGGTCAGAAAACGCGTGCAGGCGTTCACTGCACTTTTGTCCGATACCAGCACGCTGTGGATAGTGTGTGTTTTGGACCATTTCACTGCCTCTTCGCAGACCTGCTTTGCACCCAGTGAAGTGGCAATGCTGTTGATCTGTTCGAGTTGTACTGCGTGCCCTGCCCGGACAGCCGCATGGAAGGAGGCAGCACCTTCTGTTTCTACGGCAATGATGGGAATGTGGCTCCAGCCATTGCGATGCAGCCCTTCGGCCACGCCGGACAATAACCCGCCTCCGCCAACCGACAGCACCACAGCGTCAGGCGTGAGACCTGCGCGTGCCACCTCGTCGATAACGGTGGCGTGTCCCCGCCACAACAAGGGGTCATCAAACGGATGCAGGAACGCGTCCGTAGGTCCGACCAAGGACAGCGCCAGTTCATTGGCCTCTTGCCAACTGGCACCGTGGACAATGACCTCTGCATCCTCCAGCCTCAGCAACTCTTTTGCGCGGTCTGATGTGGTCTGCGGTACAACCACCGTCACTGGCACACCCATGGAGCGGCCCGCGTAGGCGACGGCAAGACCGGCGTTACCGCCCGACGATGAGACCAGCCGCTTAGCGCCCCGGTTGACGTATTCGGTGCATGCGTGGCCTACGCCGCGAATTTTGAAAGAACCTGACGGTTGTAAGGCGTCCATCTTCAACCAAACAGAGCGGTCCGACAGTTGGCTTAGTTGGCGCGATGAAATAAGTGGGGTTTCAATGTGTAGAGGCATGTTCTGGCCCGCGGTGAATCAGGGTTTTGGAATGCGGATGCGGCTGATCATTAAAGACCCGGAGATGCCAAATAGCAGTGCCAACGGATGCAACATGAAACCACCAACGGTTACAACGCCAAACCACATCCCATTTCCAACCGCACCAAAGTAGCCTGCCACTGCTAGCATCACTACTAACAGGAAAGAGGTCGGAATGGGCGTGCCTTCGAAATACGTCACCTTGCCTGATTCTTGTGATATTTCTTCTGCGGTGATGTTGTACCGTGCCAATCGTGAAACTCCACACGCAACAAAATACGCCAATAGCACCCGGTCGTACAGACCCCGCATGCCACAACCATAGGCCAGTATGGCTGGGGCCACACCAAAAGAAATCACATCTGCTAGCGAGTCCAGTTCACGCCCCAGGGCGGACGACTTATTGCGCCAGCGTGCAATGCGACCATCCAAGATGTCAAACACCAGTGCCGCAAAAACAAGCGTAGCAGCATAGTAAATGTGCATGACTGCGCCGCTCAACACGTATGTCATTGTCGAGAAAATGGAGCCTATGCCGCACACCGCATTGCCGAGCGTGAACCAGTCTGCGAGGTGGAACTCGCGAATCATTGAAAAAGGTTTTTTCATACCCGTCCTTTTAGTAAAAATTGAAGCCGTTGCATTGCGTGAAAGACGCACAGCCTGTGCTTCGGTATGCCACTGAAGTCAGCTTTTGTCTACTTGTTGGCGCGCATAGGGCGCGCCGGCGCCGTTGGGAGCGAGTGCCAAGTAGGTACTAAAAGCCTTCTTAGCCTGTTCCGTATTGCCAAATTTTGTGTAGGCATCGCCCAGGTTCAGATAGGCGACTGCGCGCGAAGGGTCGATCCTGATTGTGTTCTCGAACCAGCGCGCAGCTTCAACAAACTTGTCTTGTTTGTAGTACACAAACCCCAGGTTGTTGGCTGCCAGCGCAAAGTCGGGGCGCAGCTTCAGCGCCTCGGTGAACTGGCCCTCAGCCTGAGCGTACTGCTTCTCTTTGTAGAACTGTAGTCCACGGTCATTGGCACGTTGGGCCAACTGGCGTTGCGAACTGGGAATGGCCAGCGGTGTGATGATTTTTTGTTCACCACCCTGCAGGTCTTTCACCACCACTGCGTTGGTAGCGGGTGCAGCCGTGGGCTTGTCTCCACTGATAGGGGTGCTCACCGCTATTGGTGTGCGTGTGGCGTCCAGTTTGGTATTCATGGCGATGGCATCACCAGATAGCTGGCTGGATGTTTCACTCAAAAACTCATCGTTGGCAGGTAGTTCAAATACAAAGTCACCGCCTTCAGAGCCCGGCAAGCTGCCAAAAGCAGGAGTTTGATGCGACACGGCCGATACCGCAGGCGCGACATAAGCGGCCAGCTCGGTTGCGGTGATGATGCCGTCACCGTTCAGGTCAGCCTTGCCTGCCAAACCTTGCAGCAGCGTCCAAGTGAATATCGAGTGACCATTGGGTCCACCGTCTGCAACCAACTGATCGGCACCTCCGGCGGTCAGCATCTGACGGCCCAAACGTTTGCCGTTGTCACGCAGAAAATTGCTGGATCCACCGCCGCGTGTCAAACCCAGCCCGCTGTAGCAGGCGTCCATCACAAACAGCACATGTTTGGCAGTCAGGCTCTCGGCAATGTTTTGTAACTCGGTCATGGGGATGGCGTCGGTCGCGATCTGATTGGGGTCTGAGTCTACCGGGATGATGTAACCCAAGTCGCGTCCAGAGCTCAGCTGTCGCGTCGCGCCATGGCCAGCAAAGAAGACAAACAAGCGGTCATTTTTTGTCATGCCGCTGTGTGCCAGTTTGTCGTGGAAGGTGGCCAATATGCCGGTGCGTGTGGCTTGCTTGATGCTCAGCGACACTACATGGTCCGTTGCAAATCCGAACTTCTGGATCAATGTTTCACGAATCGCCTGGGCATCGCGCGCAGCGTATTGCAGCTTCGGCCACTTCGCATAGTCGTCAATACCAATGACGATGGCCCACGAGTCGCTATAACCGGGACTGACCACCACCGGCGCACTGGCCGTTACAGCGCCTGCCGCGCCCTTGGGCACACTGAAGCGCGTGCCATCCCAGCCGGCAAATTGATAGCCTTCGGCTACCAACCGGTCCAGAATCGCGGGTAGGGCCTCAACTGTGCGCTCGTGGATGTCATGGAACAACACAATGCCGCGACCTTCCTTTTCGACACTGCGCAACACGCGGTCGGCAATCGAACTGGGCACAGGGTCAGCCCAGTCCAATGAGTCAATGTTCCACATCACTGAACGCAAATGGGCTTCATCCAGTAAGGCAAATCCTTCACCGTTGCGTGCTCCGTATGGAAAGCGAAACAGCGGTGAGCGGCGGGCATCCACCGCTTTCAATAATTCGTCTGTACCCAATATTTCCGTCCTGAGCGCGTCCCCCGTTCGCTTGGACAGTTGCGCATACGTCATGCTGTGGTTCCCCAGGGTGTATCCCGCGTCCAGAAGCTTTCGGCTGATTTCGGCTTTGGCGATGAGCTTGGCTTTGCCGTCTGCACTTACGGTCCCCAGGTTGCTGCCAACTTCAAAGAAAACAGCGGGTGCGTTGTATTGCTTGAGGATGGCCGCAATCTCTGCGGTGTAGATGCCGTGTGGGCCGTCGTCAAAGGTCAATACGATCGTCTTGCTTGGTAAGCTGGTGCCAAAGATTTCGCCTGCGTCTTCAGATTTACCTTTGCGTACCAGTTCTTTTGGGTCTGGGTAGGGCACCACGACGCCATAGTCTTTAAGGATTTAGTCGCGCGTGTAAAGCTTCTTCAAACTGGCCAGATAGTCTTGCCAGCGTTCGCGTTTGAGGTCAATGGCGCGCGTCTCGAAACGGCCAAACACCAGCCGGATTTCCTTTTCGTAGTTACGTTCTATTTCTGCAAGAGCATCCAGGTCTTCACCGATGCGCTTGTGCAGTTTGATGGCGGGAAGCGATGAATCCCGCGCGACGACTGCCTGCAAGCTACGCAACAATTCGCGGAATGCCAGCCGGTCTGCATCAAACAGATCGGCGCTACTTTCAACGTAATCCAGCAATTCTCCGACAGCTTCTAGTCGCTGTGGATTTTTGGAGGTAACCAATGCCTCCAGCTTGGTTTCCAGATCATCCTCACGCTGCCGATTCTCGTGGAAGAGGCCTTGACCCACTTGGTTGGCCAGCGCGCGCTCGTTAACGCCCAGTGCTTTTTCGTCAGCAAACAGCACAATGATTTTTCGGTATGCACCCAGCAAATCCTTGAAGCTTTGAAGGGTGGAGCTGATGTCGGCAACGGGTGCTTGTGCTGCCATTGGTGCAACGGCCGCAGCAGTTGGAGGTCGAGCCTGGTTGCGATAGTAGGCGAAGCTAACCGTGGCAGTCAGTACGACTATGACGATGGCCGCAGCGAAAAGTTGGCGTGTGTTGGTCATGGCAAAGGCTTTGGATGCCTTGCATTATCAGCGTGCCAATCCTGCACTAAAACTTGCTGCTCTCGCTGCCTTGCTTGCCTCGTTGCAGGTTTTTTTGCAATTCCACGCAAGTAGCAGATCCCGACAAGTCCGACCTCTGGCAAGCGTGGAACATACACATGGGGCGCGTCAAGAAGTTCGCATCCGCACACAGTCGCTCCGCGGTCACGGCGGGCGCGGTTGGCTTCGGCGCAGGTGCCGGTGCCTGCACAACTGCGGGAATCGGTTCACTAGGTGCTTCCACCGCAACAGGCGGGCGGGGTGCCTCCACTTTGGCAGCCTTTGCGGCTTTGCGAGCCTTGGCTGCCTTACTAATCGCCGCAGCCGATGCTGCCAATGCGGGGCCATCAGAGATGCTGCTCTCGATCACGGTTTCAATGGGTTCGCCTTTGTTGGCCTGGTCGGTGGCATTCGCAATGTTGATAGCTGCTTCTGCACTGGCTGCGGATGCTGGAGCACTGGCTCCCAACAACATACCGTTCGGTTGCTCCGAAACAGAAGTTGCAGAGGCATTGGCCTTGCCTTTTGCCGACCACGTGTGGAAGCTCCAAGTTGCAGCAAGGGCAGTAATTAGTAGCAAGCAAGTTGCAAGTGCCCAAACTGCGGCTGGTCTCCATACTGTGGTGGTGCGCTTGCTCGTGCTGCTCGGTGATTTTTTGCGCCGGACGGTGGATGCACTTTCTAGAGTTTCAGGCGTTTTGATCGCTTCTCTGGGTCGCTGTCTGCGGTCCGACGGATTCTCTGGCGGAGTACTGTCTGGTCCCCAGTGCGCAATGATAGTGGCAGCTTCTTCGTCGGCATCGTCCTCCATATCTACGAACTGTGTGGGCGCGTAGCCAGGGTTAGTCTGGTTGGACTGGGTGTTGTCTTCGGTGTGTCGTACGGAGGACAGCCGCAGCACTTCACCCGAGGGCAGACTGCCAGGGGCTAACTCGGCCCGCCAATCAAAGGACGACATGCCATGCGGCGTAACCAGGCCCAGGATGCGGGCAAAATCACGTACCGACTGG
>JBDTAG010000147.1:0-9103 GCA_039924745.1 Rhodoferax sp. | reverse complement strand
GGTAAAGGAGGAGCCCGGAACGGGCGGGGGACACGGAGCAGAACGCCCACTGCGCCCGCTGCGGCGCTCGGCTTGCTGGCCAACCAAGATCGCAAACCAATGAATTGCGCTTTTCATTTGCTCTTTGGCAGCGCGACCCACTGCCCTTCAATCGCGTGAATAGCAATACGCTGGTCAAACACGTTGACCAGTGCTTGGTGGGTAGCCGCGTCCGCACTGGCACCGTGGTGCAAGAGCCGCCCGTTGGCCATGACCACCACGCGGTCGGCATGCAAGGCCATACCAATCTCGTGCAGCACACTGACAACCGTGCTGCCCTGTGCCACCAGCGCTTGCACCACCGACAGCCAGTCGGCTTGGTGCGGCGGGTCCAGGTTGGCCAATGGTTCATCCATCAACAAAACCTTGGCTTGCACGGCCAGCGCGCGGGCCAGCAGCACGCGTTGGCGCTCTCCGCCCGATAGCTGTCCCAAAGAACGACAACGCCATTCCCATGCCTGTGTGGCACGCAAGGCTTGCTCTACTGCGGCTTCATCCGCTGCGCTAGGGGGTGCCAGCCAAGCCTGGTGCGGCAAACGGCCCAGCATGGCGACGTCCCACACGGTTAAATCGTCTGCCGATGTTTCGTTTTGACCCAGCCAGGCCAGTTGCCGCGCGCGTTCACGCAGTGGAATCGCGACCAATGGCTTTCCCCACAACGATACCGTGCCGGTATGCGGCAACACGCCAGCCAGTGTCTTGAGCAGAGTCGATTTGCCCGCGCCATTGGGGCCGACGATGCTGGTCCATTGCCCCGCCGCGATCTCCAACGTCAAGCCGTGCAACACGGCGGTCCGGCCGGGACCGTGGCCCATCGATGCGTAAACGGCGTCCGCCTTCAGCGCCACCGCGCCCGTGTGAACCATGCTTGCCGCGCTCACGCTGCAGTTCCCATTTTGGCTGGCCCGCGGTGCATCAACCACAGCAAATAGCCACCGCCCAACACAGCAGTCAACACGCCAACCGGCAGCTCTTGGGGCGCAATCAACCAGCGCGCCAGCGTGTCCGCCGCCATCAACAGCACACCACCGACCAGGCTGGCCAGCAAGATCAATTGCCCGTGCGTGGTCTTGACCACCGAGCGCACCAGGTGCGGCGCAGCCAGCCCCACAAACGCAATCAAGCCCGTTTGCGCCACGGCCGTGCCCGTGGCCAATGCCACCACAGCGACCAAGGCCGCACGCATGGGTGCTATCGCCAGTCCCAGGCTTTGCGCTGTGGCGTCGCCGAGGCTCAACCCATCCAACACGCGGGCCAAGAGCCAGCTTGCAACCATGCACACCACCCAAACCAGGCACATCATGGCCACCGAAATCCAGCCCACAAACGCGGTGGACCCCAACATAAAGGCCTGCATGGCTTGCAGCGAATCGGGCGACAACAACAGCACCAAGTGGGTCAAAGCGCCCAGCACCACGCCGACCACCACACCCGCCAGCAACAGCCGCAGCGTGTGGCCCACGCCGCGCGACAGGGCCAGGGTCAACAACACGGCCAGCACCGCACCCACAAAAGCCGCACCCGTCAGCCCCAGGCGCACCAGCAAGCTGCTGGAGAAAACGCTGACGGCTAGACCGCCATTCATCATGTTTGCGCCGCCCAACATACCGGCACCACCACCCATGGCCGCCAATGCCAGGGCCACACCCAACGAAGCGCCCGATGCACTGCCCAGCAAATACGGGTCTGCCAACGGGTTGCGAAACAGACCCTGTGCGACTGCACCGGCCAAGCCCAGCAACGCGCCGGCCGACCATGCGCCCAAGGTGCGCGGCAGGCGAATCTGCCACACGATTTGATGGGCCATGGCCGCGTGTTCGGGGTCCAACGCGGGGTTCATCAGTGGCTGAAACAAATTTTCAAAACCCACGCTACCCACGCAAATTCCCAGTGCTGTCAGCGCGACGGCACCCAGCACCGCGAGCCACAGCAACCAGCGAACGCGCGATTGCATCATGATTTGGGCGCCTTACCTTCCAGGCACTTGGCCATCAGCCGTGCGCCCTCGGCCATGCGGGGCCCAGGACGAATCAACATATTGGATTCGTCTGGCGGGAAGATGCACAGGCGATTTTCACGCAGCGCGCGGACACTCTGCCAACCCGGGCGCTGTTGCAGACCATCGGCACTGCGCTGGCCAATCATGATGACGTCCGGGTTAGCCCGAACAATGAACTCGGGGTTCAGTTTGGGAAACGGCCCGAGCTTGGCGGGCACAATATTTTTGGCACCCAGGCGCGTCAGGGTTTCGCCGATGAAGGATGACTCACCTGCCGCATACGGCCCCTGGTTGACTTCGAAGTAAACCCTGGCCCCGCGCAGATTGGCAGGAATTGACTGAGCCGCAGCGGAAACGCCCGCGTCGATGGCGCGCCAGATACGTTGGGCGTCGGCCACTTCCAGCAACTGCCCCAACTTGAGCATGACGCGCTGCACGTCCGCATGCGTCTTGGGCTCCAGCGCTACCACCTTGATGCCCAGCGCCTCCAGCCGTTCGCCCACGCGCGCGGACTTGGCCATCAGCACAACATCGGGTCGCAAAGCGATGATGGATTCCACGTTGGGGTCTAACCCGCCGCCCACTTGTGGCAACTTCTGCACGCTGGCCGGGTAGTCGGAATAGCGGTCCACCCCAACCAGCCGGGCGCAAGCGCCCAATTCGCACACGGTCTCGGTCAGCGACGGCAAGATGCTGACGATGCGCTGCGGTACTGCGGGCAACGTAACGGTGACGCCCCGGTCATCAGTAACCTGCACGGCCTGCGCTGCAGTGCTGCCCAGCAATGCAGTACACAGCAACAAGACGAAGCGCTGGCGGTGTAGAAACTGTTGTATCCAATGGATCATGGAATGCCCTTCAAAGTCAGTGGCAGCCCAGCTGCCATCAAAGTCACACGGTGGCACACAGCGGCCACGTCCTGGTTCAAGCGACCCAACGCATCGACAAAGGCACGGACCTCGCGCCCCATCGGGATCACACCCAGACCGATCTCGTTGCCGACCAGCACTACAGGACCTGGTGCATTCTGTATTGCTATCAATAGAGTAGCTGTATCGCTATATTTCACGAGGGCTAGAGGCCTATTTTCCTTAAGCGATTCGGTTTCAGCAGGCATCAACAGGTTGGTCAGCCACAGCGTCAAACAGTCCACCGCGACCAGCGTATCGCGCTGACTGTGCGTGGCAATGGCCTGGGCGAGCGCCAGCGGCTCTTCCACCGTCACCATGCCGGGTATGCGCTCTGCCCTGTCGGCCTGGTGGCGGGCGATGCGTTGGCGCATTTCATCGTCCCACGGCTGGGCGGTGGCAATCAGCACGGCGCGGTGGGCGGTAGATTGGTCCAGCCACGTGCGGGCCAGCATCTCTGCGCGGCGGGATTTGCCGCTCTTTTGGCCACCCAGGATGAATTCGCTTGTGGCGATGGTGAGTGCGCTCACGCTGCAGCTCCCATATTCGCATCCATCCAACCCAGAATGATTGTGTGCATCTTGGCCACACCATCGGTCAAAGCCGCGGGGCCGGGTTGCAAAATGTCGGGCGACTTGATTTCAAACAATTGCGCATCGCGCACCGCATTGACCGCACCCCAGCCTTCACGCGCCACCACATTCTCTGTTCGGAATTTTTTGCCGCACCACGAGCCCAAAATAATGTCGGGGTTGCGCCGCACGATCTCGGCACTGTCCGCGATGATGCGGTTCTTGCCCAGCGACTCCAGCGACAGCTCGGCAAAGCAATCGTCGCCACCGGCAATGCCCATCAACTCGGACACCCAGCGGATAGCGCTGATGTGGGGCACGTCCCACTCTTCAAAAAATATGCGGGGTCGGCGTGCACCAGCGGCCACGCGCGCGGCCACCACCGCTTGCATGGCACGCAAATCGGCTTGCATCGTTTCGATACGCTGCAGACCCTGCGTAGCCTCGCCCACCATGGCCGCCACTTGGTACAGCATGGAGAAAATCTCGGCCACGCTGCGCTGGTTAAAGATGGTGACCTGCACGCCCTTGCGCACCAGCTCGGCACCGATATCAGCCTGCAGGTCCGAAAAACCCAATACGCAATCGGGCTTCAAATCCATGATCTTGTCGATCTTCGCGCTGGTAAACGCGCTCACCCTGGGCTTCTCATCACGCGCCCGTTTGGGCCGAACGGTGTAGCCCGAAATACCCACGATGCGCGCCTCTTGACCCAACAGGTACAACCACTCGGTGGTCTCCTCGGTCATTCAGACAATACGCTGCGGGCCTAGTGAAAAATTGAGGCTATCGGGAGTAGGCATAGTCAAGCAGTTCCTTCGCTGTGCGGTGTAGAAAACAGTTCTACCACCGCCTGCGGGCACGATGGAAACCACGCATGGAAGTAGCTGGCGCGCAATGAGCCTTGCTGCCACAGCGCTTCACCTGCGTCACTTTGCGGTGGTACGTCAGGTCGTGAAGTGCGAGCTACCGCTTGTAGCGTTGTGCTGGTAGTCGAATAGTGGAAAGTGTGGCCGCGTAATGTGCCACTGGCCAATGCCAATTGCTGCGGCCCCAAACCAGCCAACCGCTTGTGCATGGTGACCTCACCAGGTAACAAACCCCACTGCGCATGGCGCTGGCCATCCGCAGTAAGCAGCGTATCAAACAGTGCCATCATGCCGCCGCACTCGGCCCAGACAGGCTTGCCCGCGGCGATGTGCTGCGCCAAGCTGTCGCGCAAGCCTGTGTTGGCAGCAATATTCTCTGCATGCAGCTCGGGGTAGCCGCCAGGAAGCCACGCCGCGTCACACTCGGGCAATGCAGCATCCGCCAGCGGCGAAAAGAAAACCAGCTCTGCCCCAAGCGCAGTAAGGCATTCCAAGTTGGCGGTGTAAATGAAACAAAACGCCGCATCCCGCGCAATAGCAATCGTCTTACCAACCAGACGAGGGAGAGCGGGTGGCAGAGCGTTCTGCGCAGGTAAAGAAGGAGCCCGCAAAGCGGGCGGGTGACACGGAGCAGAACGCTCTGCCACCCGCTCTCCCGGGGCAACAGATGCAGCAACTTCAGGCGCTGCAAAGTCCACAGCCCACCGCTGCAAATCTTCCAACGTCATGCGCCCAAGAGGCGTATCCGCCAACGCATCCGCAGCCGCATCCAACCGCGCCATAGCATCCGGCACCTCACTAGCCACCGTCAACCCCAAATGCCGCTCAGGCAACACCATCTTTTCATTGCGCATCAGCGCACCCAACCACGCAACAGGGTCTTGCAAACTGACCTGCAACATGTCCGCATGCCGCGCACCGGCCACACGGTTGGCCAACACTCCCGCCCACGGCATATCCGCGCGGTAATGTTGCAAGCCATAAGCCAGTGCATCAAACGTACCCGCCATAGCCGAAGCATCCACCACCGCCAACACCGGTAACCCAAAACGCTGGGCCAAGTCCGCCGCACTGGGATCACCATCAAAAAGACCCATCACACCTTCAACAATGATCAGATCCGCCTCTTGCGCGGCGGCATGCAGGCGCGCACGGCAATCGGCCTCACCGGTCATCCACAAATCCAACTGATAAACCGGCGCACCGCTGGCCAGGCTATGCCAATACGGGTCCAAAAAATCAGGCCCACACTTGAACACGCGCACCCGCCTGCCCTGACGCGCGTGCAGACGCGCCAGCGCACTGGTCACCGTGGTCTTGCCTTGGCCAGAAGCCGGGGCAGCGACCAGAACAGCGGCGCAGGTGGCGTGCGCCATGCTTACAGCGCCCAGTTCAACGATACAAACACGTTGCGCCCCGGCACCGAGTAGGTGTTGGCTAACATGTATTTCTCGTCCGTCGCATTGTTCAGGCGCGCCAAAACTGACACGTTCTTTTGAACCTTGTAGTTCAAGCCCAGATTGAGCACGGTGTAGCCGGGCAAGATATCGCGTCCGTTGAAGGCCAGGTTGTTGTCTTCACGGTCGCTAGAGACTTTGAGCTCACCAAACACACCTACGGTGCTGAAACTATGGTTGATACGCGCGTTGAACACGTTGCGCGCCACGCGTACCAAGCGCAGGTCGTTGGAGGCAGGGTTGGTTGAGTACGAGCGGGGGTCTGCATAGTCGTAAGACAGTGAATAGCTGCTGTCACCAGACTGCCATTCACCGCTGAGGGTGACGCCGCGCAGCACCGCCTGCGAACTTTGCACATTGGTCGCTGGCAAAATGAAACCCTGGATATCGTTGTTGTACACAACAGCACCCATGGATAAGTCACCAGAGTGGTATTTCAGACCCGCTTCGGTTGCGCGGTTGCGCTGGGGTTCTAGCGCCGTATTGCCATACCCGGGGTAATAGAGCTGGTTGAACGTCGGTGCCTGAAAACTGGTGCCCACACTGGCCACCGCACGCAAAGTGTCGGTTAAGCGGTAGCCGCCAGACACCGCCCAATTGTTAAAACTTCCAAATTGCGAGTTGTCGTCATTGCGCGCAACCAGCAATGCATTCCACAACGGGCGGTTGAACGCGTACGACAGCAAGGCGCTACGCACATCGCGGCTGGTCACGGTGTAAACCGTGGAGCTGTCGACGGCTTCATTGCGGCTTTCCATCATCACGGACAACACGTCTTTGTCCAATGTAATGTCGTTCTGCCACGTCAGTTGGCGGCGGTTGGTGTTGAACTTGGTTTCACCACCGAAGGCGCCGTCGGACATGCGGAAATAGTCACTCAGAGACTGTTCGTCACTGGTTCCCGCCGTCAGCGTGGAGTGCCATTGCGACAACCACTGAGCGTCCCACTTAAAGGTGGCATTGTTCATGTTGATTGTGGAGCGCGCGTCCGTCGTCAGCCGGTTCAAACCCAAAGGATTGGGGAACGGTGTGGAGTCAAACTGGTAGTCGTTTTTGTTGTGTAGCAAGCTGAGGCTCACTGCATGCTCGCGGTTCAGCTTGGCAGTCAATTTGGCATCTACGCTGGTCGCATCAAACCCATCTTCATCCGGGTTATAGCTGCTGGCGGCGGGGTTGGAGATAACGCTGATACCGGTCGCTTTTTCGCGGGAAACGCCCAAACTGTAACCCAGCATGCCACTGGTGCCACGCACCGAAGCACCGGCTTGCTGCTGTCCGTCGGTACCCGCGCCGACAGTCGCATCGGCTTGCAGACCTTGGCTGGCTTCACGGGTAAAAATCTGGATGACACCACCGACTGCGTCAGGGCCGTATAAGGCAGACGCTGCCCCACGCAAAACTTCGATGCGCTCAATACGCGAGAGGGGCATATTCTCAAAGGAAGCACCACCCGAAGTGGCGGAGCCGACGCGCACACCGTCAATCAACACCAGGGTTTGCGTGGTGCTGGCACCGCGCAAAAAGACACCCGTGGCGGAACGATAGCTCCCGTTGCTGGTGATCTGAACGCCGGGCAATTGGGCGAGCAGATCGCGCAGCGAAGACTGGCCAGCCAAATCCAGCGTGGCGCGGTCAATCACCGATACATCGGCGATGACATCGGTGATGGGCGTCGCTACACGGCTTGCGGTGACGACCGACTGGTCGAGTTGAACTTGGGCGTGGATAGGGAATGCGGCGGCCAGGGCCAGCGATAGCGTGGCAAAGCGCGCACCAGAAGTGCAATTTTTCATATTAAAAGAGAGACCATCGACAAGTAGCCCTCACCGTCTTCCCCGACAGTGCTTGGGCAGAACGGCTGCACGCAGGCGTGCAGCCACCGTATTGGCCGGTATCCGGGCTGGTGGAGCAACTCCCATCGCCTTCCCAGACGCGTGTTCAAAACGTCCAGTGGCTATTGATGGGAGCGGAATCGCGGTGCGACTCGTCCACTTACCGTTGCGGGGGCAGCGCAGGTTAGGTTTGCCAAGCTTGGCTTACCCTCCTGCTTCCCGTTGAACTGCGGCGTGTGAACCACGCCGCGAGAACCAACGCGCGAATTTTACGTCAGTTTGTCCGGCTAAACCCTACAATGGTCAGCCTATGGCGAACCAGAACCACATCGACCAAATAGCCGACCGCGTTGACCGCCTCCTGGTGCGCTACGCTGAACTGCAACGCACCAACGTGTTGCTGAGCAACCAAGTGGAGACGCTGACGCAAGAGCGCGACACGCTGAAGTCTCGACTGAACGCGGCGCGCGCGCGGGTAGACGCCTTGCTGGACAGATTACCGGACTCCTCGACAACCGGTCCGCAAAGAAACGCATCATGAAACAGCTTGAAGTTCAAATCATGGGGCAAACCTACTTGCTGGGTTGTCCTGAAGGCGGAGACGCCCGTTTGCTCGAAGCGGTAGAACGCGTTGACACCGCCATGTGCAAGATCCGTGATGCGGGTAAGGTTCGCGCCCGTGACCGCATCGCCGTGCTGGCTGCTTTGAACTTGGCCTTTGATGTGCCCGACCGGGTTGCAGCCGCCACCGTACCAAGCCCCACACCCCAGTCGAGGTCGGATGCGGCTTCCGCGACGACCGTTCGTAGTGAAAGCACTCCGACTTCTGAACACAACAATCACGATTCAGATGTGTTGCTGATTTCGTTGCTAGAGCGCCTGGACGAGGCCCTTGGCGAAGACGGTAGATTGTTGTAACTCTGGTGGAAGCTGTCGGCTGAAAGGCCTACAATCGCAGTGTCTGCAGTGCTCGCCGGGCTTTATATTTCCTTGTACCAATGCTCTTAGAGCCCGGGCCTGGAACATCGCCTCGCTGGCGTGATCATCTCGCGTTAGATGAACCCAAGGCTTGCGCTGACCTAGCCCACCTGAACCATGGTTCAGGATGCCGGTCCGGTGGCATTTGCAGACACCTTTTTTTCTGCATTTCCCGTGGGTGAACCCGCGATGGTTTTTTGAACCAGCTGCACTTTTTTGTGCGTTAGCTCTCCGAAAGACCCATGGGCAGCGTCGCATACAACTCTTCAAATTCTTCCGCCGCCAATCCAGGCGAACACAAAAATCCCTGAAATGCTTCACACTGCAGACCTTGCAAGAAGTCGCGCTGGGCGTCGGTCTCCACACCTTCTGCAACAACTGACATTTTGAGCGCGCGCGCCATGGCGATCGTCGCACCCACAATGGCGCGATCTCCCTCATCTTCGGGC
>JBDTAG010000146.1:0-3461 GCA_039924745.1 Rhodoferax sp. | reverse complement strand
ACCAGGTGAGCATGGTGGCCGCACCGCAAATGGCGTTGGAGGCCGCGCACCCTGTGCCCGATGCGGCGGGTCTGCAGGCTGCGCAACGTATGCTGCAACTGGTGCAAGGTCTTACGCAAGATGACTTGGTCTTGTGTTTGATATCGGGCGGCGGGTCTGCATTGCTGCCCTTGCCGTTGGACGGCCTTACGTTGGAGCACAAACAGGCGGTCAACCGCGCCTTGTTGAAATCGGGCGCCACTATCGGTGAGATGAACTGTGTGCGCCGCCACCTGTCCGCCATCAAGGGCGGGCGTTTGGCCGTGGCCTGCTATCCGGCGCGGGTGGTGACCTTGTTGATATCGGACGTGCCGGGCGACGACCCCATCAACATCGCCTCTGGCCCCACCGTGGCTGACCCCACCACGTGTGAGGATGCGCTGGCGATTGTCAAACGCTATGGCATAGAGCTGCCCGCAGAAGTGCGCGCGGTGCTGGAGTCTGGCAGTGGCGAATCCATCAAACCTGGTGACCTGCGGTTGGCACGCAACCAGGTGAGCATGGTGGCCGCACCGCAAATGGCGTTGGAGGCCGCGGCCCAAGTGGCACGTGATGCAGGCTACGCCGCCTACATCGTCAGTGATGCGTTGGAAGGCGAGGCGCGCGATGTGGGTAAGGTTCTAGCCGGCATCGCCTTGCAAGTGGCGCAGCGCGGTCAGCCGTTTAAGACGCCTTGTGTATTGCTCTCGGGCGGCGAGACCACCGTGACGGTGCGCGGCACCGGCAATGGGGGGCGCAATGTGGAATGCCTGCTGGCCATGGGCATGGCATTAGGCGGACATGCACGCATCTACGCTTTGACCGGTGACACCGATGGTGTGGATGGCCTTGCCGAGATTGCAGGCGCGCAGATCGGGCCAGATTTGCTGTCCAGAGCCCACGCCGCAGGCATGAACCCAAGTGACTACCTAGCCAACAACGATGGCCATGGCTTTTTTGGAAAGCTGGGCGATTCGATCGTTACCGGCCCCACGTTGACCAACGTGAACGATTTCAGGGCCATTCTCATCACGTAAAAAGTGCGTGGGTGATTACGCATTTTGGTTCCACGCGTACTCCATTTGAAGCGCGGTGCGTAGAGCCAAGTCCCTGCTCACAAGTGTCTCTACCAAATGCAGAGACATATCGATACCTGCCGAAATGCCACCCGATGTGACGGTATTGCCATCGCGGACCCAACGCATGTTCGGCTGTACTTTCACCTGGGGAAACATTGATTGCAGATCATCCATATCCTCCCAATGCGTGGTGGCACGCTTGCCGTTCAGCAAGCCCGCCTTTGCCAAAAGAAATGCACCCGTGCAAACCGATGTGACCAGTTCGCTGCTTGGCGCATTGTTGGTTATCCATTCGATGACTTCGGGCTTGTCTAACTCCGCAGTTACCACGCCGCCGGGCACGATTAAAACGTCGATTGGCGGGTGGTTGACAAAGCTTGCATCTGGCAGAACGCCTAACCCGGCACGGGCGCGCACCGGTGCAGCAGATTGCCCGATCGTGATGACATTGAACGGCATCTCTGCGTCCGTGTTGCTGCACGCGTGCACACGTGATGCACAAGTAAAAACTTCGTAAGGGCCAGCTAGGTCCAGCAACTCCACGCCGTTAAAAACAAAAATACCGATCGTTCGTGTCATAGCGGGCTCGTAAATCAGTTGTGTGTAGATGGTGTGGGTGAATGCAACGAAACACCATCGACATCAGGATCTTGGTGCACCCTGATTTTGGCTCGAAATACAACCTGCGGGGGGCTTTGCGGCCAAGCTTGGCGTGGTGATTTGCGAGCACCACGCCCGATTCAGCTGAAGTTAAAGGCTTGGGCTGCCTTTGCGCGTACCTCTTCGTTGGCAGCACCCCGGGTGGTGGCCTGAATATGTGCAGCCGCCATTGCCAAGGCTTCGACTTTTTGCGCATCGCCCATGGCCACGCCTTCAGCGCGCACAAAGCGCACGTCGGTTATGCCGAAGAAACCAAACACCGTTTGCAAGTAGCTTTCTTGGTGCTCCATGGCCCGGCCGCCTTCGCTGGTGGAATACACGCCGCCGCGCGACGAAGCGACGATCACTGTCTTGCCTGCAGCCAAACCTTTGGGGCCGGTTGCGGTGTAGGTGAAGGTGCGGCCGGCTTGCGAGATGCGGTCGATCCATGATTTCAGTTGGCTGGGGATGCTGAAGTTGTACAGCGGTGCACCGACCACGATCACATCGGCAGCTAAAAATTGCGTCACAAGCGCTTCCGAAACTGCGTTCTCACGGCGTTGGCCGTCGGTCAATGCCGCATCCGTAGGTGGCATACGAAACCCCAAAGACTCTGCGGACAGGTGACTGGGCGTGTTGGTCACCAAGTCCAAATATTCCACCGTGGTGTCGGGGTTGCCGGCGATCCATGTGTTCACAATGTCGTGGGTCAACTGGCGCGAAACGGATTGTGTGCCGGTGATGCTGGAGTCAATATGCAAGAGTTTCATGACGGATCTTTCAGGTAGTTAAAAACGATGGATTGATTGTCGAATTGAATCTATTGATTGATAAGACTGCTAAATTACGTTAGATTGTTCTATGAGTAGAACAATGGAGCGCGCAATGCAGGATTTAAACGACATGCTGTACTTCACCGAAGTGGTGGATGCTGGTGGTTTTGCGGCTGCCGCCCGCCGCCTTGGTCTGCCCAAGTCCAAGCTGTCCCGCCGGGTCGCCGAGCTGGAAGGGCGCCTGGGCGTGCGTCTGTTGCAACGCACCACCCGCAAGCTCTCGCTGACCGATGTGGGTGCTTTGTACCTGCGCCATTGCAGTGCCATGCGTGATGCGGCACTGGCCGCGCAAGAGGCAGTTGAATACATACAAACTGAACCACGCGGCACTATACGGGTGGCCTGTCCGTTGACGCTCGCTTTGAGCACGATAGGGCCTTTGGTACCGGCTTTTATGAACCGCTATCCCCAAGTGCGAATCGACATGCGGGTCAGCAATCGGGTTGTGGACCTGGTGGAAGAGGGGGTTGACATCGCATTGCGTGTACGCCTTACGCTGGACGATAGCGCCAGCCTGGTCGTCAAAAATTTTGGCCAGAGTCGCACGCTGCTGGTGGCGAGTCCACAGCAATTCAAACGCCAGTGGCAACCACAAACACCCGATCAGCTGTTGGGATTGGACACGGTTGGACTCACTTCGGTGGACACGAAGGCGACCTGGGTGCTACGAGGCCCTGGTGGTGCGAGCCACACCCTTGTGCACCAGACGCGCTATTGCGCGGACGATTTGACTACGTTGCGCTTTGCCGTTCTGGGTGGCATTGGCATGTGTTTTATGCCGCACTACATGTGCGAGGAAGACCTGCAAACCGGTCGTCTCGTAGAGGTATTGCCCGGCTGGAACCCGACTCCCGGTATCTTCCATGCCGTTTACCCGACGCGGCGCGGCATG
>JBDTAG010000145.1:0-2950 GCA_039924745.1 Rhodoferax sp. | reverse complement strand
TTTGAATAGTTGAGGCACCCGATTGCGCCTTGGGTGTAACGATAGCGTGTGCTCGACAACGTGTCGCCAGATATTCGGTGAGTTGCGGTGGCGGGTCGGTGAATGACGCCGCGCCACCGCAACCGGTGTCCAGCGTAATATGCGAGACACCCCGTGCAAACCGCCCTGCCAGAGAATGGACGGCAACAGAATGGAACACGCAGCATGCGCGCACGATTGACGGCTGAACAACGCAAAGCCCTGGCACACGCCACCGACTACGCCACCTGGCGCACCCATGCGGTAGATATGGATGCCCAAGCCGGTATGGACGTGTGGAAGAGCGACCCCCACTCACCGTTTTACCAATACCGCCTGATCCAGCAACGCCTGACCAACCTGCGCAACTGGCGCAAAGCGGGCGATTGGGCGCAGGTGATCTTTAGCTTGCGTGAGGGCCTGCACCGCAACCTGGGCAACTTGGCCAACCCAGAGCTCTACAAATACACGCGCGTGGGCACCAAATTTCTGATCGACGACTACATCACCGAAGTCACTTCGCTGCTCAACTATCTGTGTGACCACGACATCCCCGGCTTGCCCTATACCGAGAAGCTGATGTTCTTTCGGCACACGGGACAAAGCTTTGGCCGCTCCGCGCTGATGCTTAGCGGTGGCGCCAACATGGGCATGTTCCATATTGGCGTCATCAAGGCCTTGCACCAACGCGCGTTGCTGCCGCGCGTGATCTCGGGCTCCAGTGCCGATTCAGTGGTTGCGGCGTTTGTGGGCACACGCAAAGACAGCGAGCTTGACGCCTTGTTCAAGGGCGAAGGTATGGATTTCAAATCCTGGCAGCGCTTGGGCCTGCGTGACATGTTTAAGCAGAAGTCCATCATGGACATTCACGCATTGGAAAGTTTTTTGCGAAGAAACTTGGGTGAGTACACTTTTGAAGAGGCATTCAAGAAGACCAAGCGCATCATCAACATCACCGTATCGCCGGTTGCCAAACACCAGCACGCCCGGCTGTTGAACTATCTGACAACACCTAATCTACTGGTGTGGAGCGCCGTGCTGGCGTCCTGCTCAGTACCGGGTCTGTTTCCACCGGTAAAGCTGATGACCAAGGACCGGCTGGGCCACGAGAAGCCATACATGGCGTCGATTCGTTGGGTTGATGGTGCCATCCAGAGTGATCTGCCAGCCAAGCGACTGGGGGAGCTGTACAACGTCAACCACCATATTGTCAGCCAGACCAATCCACATGTGCTGCCCTTCATCGCCAACCAGACACGCAAAGAGGGTTGGCAGTCATTCTTAACCGATTTGGTCAAGAGCGAGGTCAAGTTCCGCAGCAAGCAGATCATGCAGCTTGCGTCCTATGGGTTTGAAGCCGGCATTATCAAAAACC
The DNA here is from genome assembly GCA_039924745.1 of Rhodoferax sp. Lineage (GTDB taxonomy): Bacteria > Pseudomonadota > Gammaproteobacteria > Burkholderiales > Burkholderiaceae_C > Allorhodoferax. The sequence continues at coordinate 1,557 of JBDTAG010000145.1, read as the reverse complement.
TGCTGGAAGGTGCGGTTGCAATTGTCGACCAGCAATACTATGGAGACGTCACCATCCATCCGCCGATGCGCTTCAAAGACTACCGCCGCATTTTGAGCAACTTGACACAGGCAGAGTTCCAGGAATGGGTTTTGGCCGGCGAGCGCGCGACATGGCCCAAGATTGCCATGATCCGCGACCAGACTACGATCGGTCAGACTCTCGAAGATTGCATCATGCGCCTCAAAAAGAAACGCCAACGGCGTACGGTGGAAGTCTCTCCCTGATGTTGACTGCAGCAGAAACACAAGCGCTTCGGCAAAGTTGCCACAGCTTTTTGGCTGGCCACTTTCAGCCGGCACCTGCAGATGAGTTTGCTGCCATGGCGAAGTGGTGTGCCGACAAAGGCGTTGCGCATGACGTGTACGGTGACGGTAGCGTGGTGCAAGAGTTTGAGGCTCAGATTGCAGATCTGCTCGGCATGGACGCAGCGGTTTTTTGCATGACGGGGACTCTGGCGCAAGCGACTGCCTTGCGACTTGCCTGTCAGGCGCGCACCAATAAGTTAGTTGCGCTGCATCCCACGTCGCATATCTTGAAGCACGAACGCAGTAATTTTCAGCTGTTAGACCATTTCCATGCGTTGCACATTGGGGACCCGCACCGGCCTTGGACTGTTGATGACCTGAAGGCATTGGCTGAACCCATCGCCGCCGCGCAATACGAACTGCCCATGCGGGAGATTGGTGGCCAATTGCCTGCGTGGGACGCTTTGGCGGATATCAAAGCGTATTGCCGCACGCACAACATCCATTTGCACATGGACGGCGCCCGGCTATGGGAGGCCGCCAGTGGTTACGCCAAGAACCTCAAAGATATTGCCTCAGGATTTGATTCGGTCTACGTGTCGTTCTACAAGGGCATCGGTGGTATGGGCGGGGCCATGTTGTTGGGCGGTGCCGATTTCATTGCGCAAGCCAAGGTGTGGATGCAGCGGCAGGGCGGCAATGTGTACCACCGGTCGCCGTATGTCGTGTCGGCCGCCATGCAGTTTGAAAGGCGCATGGCCGAGATGTCCGCCTATTTTCAGCGCACGCAGTGGCTATACGGGCTGCTCAAATCCTATCCCCGTTTCACACCAAACCCTGCCTCGCCGCATAGCAACATGTTGCACCTCTATTTGCCAGTGACGAGTGAACGCGCGACTGCCATCCGTAACCGTATTGCACAGCAACATGGAATTTGGTTGTTTGGTCGCGCGGGTCCTACCGCTCTGCCCGATCAGTGCATGTTTGAATGGTATGTGGGTGATCAACTTTTACAGATGCCAGATAGCCAAGTACGCAAAGCCCTGGACGCGCTGGCATTTGAGATAGCGTGAAGCTTAAAAAATCGAGATACTGTCGCTAGTCAGCAATTCGTACTTTTTGTCCAGCGCTTCGCCTTGGGTCTTTTTGAGCTCTGGGATTAATTGCCACAGCTTGTTAACCGTATCGCTTGAAGAAGCGTAAAAGCTATTGGTAAAAACCAGAAAATAGTCTTTGCGAACGATGGACGGCGTAAGTCTTTCCAGTCCTT
>JBDTAG010000144.1:0-6178 GCA_039924745.1 Rhodoferax sp. | reverse complement strand
GGCCTTGCCCCGCAGGCGCTGCACCAATTCTGTGGGGCTCCAGGTCTCGTCGGCCTGGTTGGATTCGACATCGAAGTGCTCGGACAGACGCTCAATCACCTCGGGGAAGACGGCCCGGGTGACCAGCACGCCGGGGCGGTTTGGGGCAGTGGAAGATGCGGTCATAGTGTGTATCGGTTAGCTTATTCCAGCCAGGTGGTGAAGTCTTGCGCTGGCACGCGGGGCGTGTGGAAGCCATTGACCACTGCCGATTCATCCGCATAGCCCAGCGCCATGCCGCAGACCAGCATTTCGTCTGGCCCCGCGCCGATGTGCGGCAAGATGATTTTGGCAAAACCATTCCAGGCCGCCTGAGGGCAGGTGTGCAAGCCGTGGCCGCGCGCTGCGACCATGATGTTTTGCAAGAAGGCGCCGTAGTCCAGCAGGGAGCCACGGCCCATGATGCGGTCCACGGTAAACATCAGGCCCACGGGTGCATCAAAAAAGCGGAAATTGCGTTGGTGCTGGGCGTGCATCTTGTCCTTGTCGGCCTTGCCGATGCCGAGTAAGCCGTACAGACCCCAACCGTTTTCGCGGCGCCGGTCGATGTAAGGGCTGATCCATTTCTGCGGGTAGTAGTCGTACTCCTCCACATACTCGGCTACCAGCGCGGGGTTGGCGCGGATGGCGTCGTGGGCCGCGCAGACTTGGTCCATCAACCGGTCCTTGCTGGCGCCCTGAAGCACATAGACGCGCCACGGCTGGCAATTAGTGCCCGAAGGTGCGCGGCTGGCCACCTGAAGTAGGTGTTCGATGGCGGAGCGGTCTACAGGTTGGTCGGTAAACGCCCGCGCCGACATGCGAGAGGTGATGGCCGCGTCCACGGCAACGGCAGACGGTGAATGGTTCATTGCAAGGCCTCTAAAACAGTTTTAAGCCGGGATGGCAGGGGCACAGGCCTGCGGGATGTTTTGTCCACGTACACGTGCACAAAATGCCCTTTGGCGGCTGTGGTGTCAGCTTCGCCAAAGATGCCAACCTCGTAACGCACGCTGGAGGTGCCCAAGTGTGCTACCCGAATGCCCACTTGCACAATTTGCGGAAAAGCCAGGGACGCGAAGTAGTTGCAATGGGTCTCTATCACCAGACCAATAGTTTCCCCTGCGTGGATGTCCAACGCACCCTGTTCGATCAAGTGGGCGTTGACGGCGGTGTCAAACCAGCTGTAGTAGACAACGTTGTTGACATGGCCGTAGGCATCGTTGTCCATCCAGCGGGTGGCAATGGGCCTGAACGCCTTATAAGCACTGCGCAGTTCGGGAGCAGGTTTGGGAGAAGAATTGGGAGGAGGATTTGAATTCGGCATGGCTTGATTCTGCCAGCCCGGTCCCAACCTGTTTGTCGGTGCAGCGACAGTCTTTTGTAGGCCATGCAATCTCTGTTACCGGGCAATGACACACGCCAATTTTTAGAAAAGTTGTTCTAAATTGTTGCAATGCAGCAAAAAGAGCTTGCACAAGCAAAACCGATCTCTATAATTCAATCTATGCTGCACTGCAACATAAAGGGCTAGCAAGCCGTTACGGAGCAGATAAGTAAATCGTTACCCCTACTCTTGGAGATATAGACATGATGACCGTTGAACAACTGATGACTTCCCACAAATCCAACATGGAAACTTTGTTTGGCCTGACCAGCAAGGCTTTCGAAGGCGTCGAGAAGCTCGTGGAATTGAACATGACCGCCTCCAAGGCTGCTCTGTCCGAAGCCAGCGAGCATACGCAATCGATGTTGAGCGTGAAAGACGCACAAGAGCTGTTGGCCCTGCAATCCGGCCTGTTCCAGCCTTTGGCTGAAAAGACCTCTGCTTACAGCCGCCACTTGTATGACATCGCGACCGGAACTACTGCCGAGTTCAGCAAGAACTTTGAAGACCAAGCTGCCGAAGCCCAAAAGAAATTCATGGGTTTGGTCGACAGCGCTGCCAAGAATGCACCAGCAGGTTCGGAATCCGCTGTTGCAATCATGAAAAGCTCGGTTGCTGCTGCCAACAACGCACTGGAATCGGTACAGAAAGCTGTGAAGCAAGCCACTGAAATGGCCGAAGCCAACTTCAATGCGGTAGCCGCTACTGCCACCAACGCGACCAAACAAGCAACTGCCAAGAAGCGTTAATTGGCCCTGAAGGCACCTTCCATACTTTTTGGAGCGCCTTCTCTAGCGGACAAGGGAAAACCCTGACATAATTAATTCAATGCGGAAATACAAGTGTGTTTCCAACAGTTGTCTCCTCGGGTCCTTTCGAAACCTTCAGGTTCAGGGATCCCTTCAAGGCCTCGTTGCAAGACGGGGCCTTTTTTTTGGCTTTACGCTTTCAATGCGTCTTGGCTGCAATAGCGGCACGCAGCTGCGGCATCGCCTGCAACATGGCTTTGCGCCCCGCCTCAATCGACTTCTTCCGTGACCCAAAGTCTGCGCTGGAAACACCCATTAAAGCGGGCTTGATCACCACATCAGCTTCCTTCAGTTCAAAGTAGTTGATGCTCTTGCTCATGATGGAAAAGGTCTGTAGCAAAACATCCATGGTGCCACCCGCCAGATTGCCGTCTGGAGGGCTAGAGATATCCACCGCAATCACCAGCTCTGCACCCATTTGCCGTGCAGCACGCACCGGAACCGGCGACACAAGACCACCATCCACGTAGTCATGCCCCGATATTCGGACCGGTAAAAATACAGCGGGGACTGCGCTGGATGCGCGCACGGCGGTGCCGGTATCACCACGCTGAAACAGCATGCCTTGGCCGGTATTGAGATCCGTTGCGACGATACCCAGCGGTATGGCCATGTTCTCGATCAGCCGCGAACCCACTTGCCCATTCACATAGCGAGCCAGCGCATCACCACGCAGCATGCCCCGGTTAAATAGCGGGAGCGTCCAATCCGCAATGGTGGCCTCCTCCATGGTTTCTGCGGCGTGTTGCAATTGTTTACCGGTCTTGCCGCTGGCATAAAAAGCTGCGACCAAGCTACCGGCCGACGTGCCAGTCACGAAGGACGGGCGGATACCAGCCTCTTCCAGAACTTGGATCACACCTACATGGGCAAACCCACGCGCTGCGCCACCGCCCAACGCCAAGCCGATGCGGGGCGGTATTTTGGGTACAACCACAACCGGCGGTGGCACGACAACGATAGGAACTTCTGGTGGAGGCGCCACTTTGTCGGGTAACGAACCGCAACCGATCAGTGAAAGGCTGAGAACAATCGGGATCAAATATTTCATGGAAAGCGGATCGAATTTAATATTGGCATTGGAGGGCCACCCCACAAATGACTAGGGCCCAGTTCACGCGGAACTGAGCCCTGACTAGCAACGCATTTTAGGTGAATGCGTTCTTATCCTGCAGTGGCCTCTTCTGGTTTCGACTTGCCCTTCTTCTCTGGCAACGGCTGAATATCAAGCAAGACTTCGGTCTTACTTTCATCCGTATCATCCAGATCAACAGTCAAGCGCCCACCTTCGGTCAGGCGACCAAACAGTAACTCGTCAGCTAGTGCACGGCGAATCGTGTCCTGGATCAGGCGTTGCATCGGCCTAGCACCCATCAGCGGGTCAAAACCCTTCTTGGCCAAGTGCTTGCGCAGCTTGTCGGTAAAGGTGACGTCAACCTTCTTCTCTGCCAACTGGGTTTCCAACTGCAGCAAGAACTTGTCGACCACGCGCAAAATGATGTTCTCGTCCAACGCTTTGAAGCTGACAATCGCATCCAAACGGTTGCGGAACTCGGGGGTGAACAGGCGTTTGATATCCGCCGCTTCGTCCCCAGCCTCACGCGGGTTGGTGAACCCGATGCTGGCCTTGTTCATGGTCTCCGCACCCGCATTCGTCGTCATCACGATGATCACGTTGCGGAAGTCTGCCTTGCGCCCATTGTTGTCGGTCAAAGTGCCGTGGTCCATGACCTGCAACAGCACATTGAAGATCGCAGGGTGTGCCTTTTCGATCTCATCGAGCAACAACACGCAATGCGGCTTCTTGGTGATGGCTTCAGTCAGCAAGCCACCCTGGTCAAAGCCCACGTAGCCCGGAGGCGCACCAATCAGGCGGCTCACCGCGTGCTGCTCCATGTATTCGCTCATGTCGAAACGAATCAGGTCAATGCCCATGATGTAGGCCAGTTGCTTCGCGGCCTCCGTCTTGCCAACGCCGGTGGGGCCGCTGAACAAGAAGGAACCGATAGGCTTGTCGCCCTTGCCAATGCCCGAACGCGCCATCTTGATGGCCGATGACAGCACGTCCAAGGCTTTGTCTTGACCGAACACCACATTGCGCAGATCGCGTTCCAGCGTCTTGAGCTTGCCGCGGTCGTCGTTTGACACGTTGGCTGCGGGAATGCGAGCGATCTTGGCCACGATTTCTTCGACCTCAGCCTTGCTGATAGTTTTCTTGCGCTTGCTAGCAGGCAAAATCCGCTGGGCAGCACCCGCCTCATCGATGACGTCAATGGCCTTGTCGGGCAAGTGGCGGTCGTTGATGTATTTGGCACTGAGCTCGGCAGCAGCTTGCAAGGCAGCTAAGGCGTACTTCACGTTGTGGTGCTCTTCAAAGCGGGATTTGAGGCCCTTCAGAATCTCAACGGTCTGCTCCACGGTTGGCTCAACCACATCAACCTTTTGGAAGCGGCGTGACAAGGCCGCATCTTTTTCGAAGATGCCACGGTATTCGGTAAACGTGGTTGCGCCGATGCACTTCAACGCACCTGAGCTCAGACCGGGTTTGAGCAAGTTGGACGCGTCCAACGTACCGCCCGATGCTGCACCCGCACCAATCAACGTATGGATTTCATCGATAAACAGCACAGCGTGCGGCTTATCCTTCAAGGCTTTGAGCACGCCCTTGAGGCGCTGTTCAAAATCGCCCCGGTATTTGGTGCCGGCGAGCAGGGCGCCCATATCGAGCGAATAGACAATGGCTTCCGCCAAGATCTCAGGCACCTCACCTTGCGTAATACGCCATGCCAGGCCTTCTGCGATAGCCGTTTTACCGACACCCGCCTCACCCACTAGCAAAGGGTTGTTCTTGCGTCTGCGGCACAGGATCTGGATCACGCGCTCGACCTCATACTCGCGGCCAATCAGCGGATCGATCTTGCCGTCTTTGGCGAGCTGGTTCAGGTTGACCGTGAACTGCTCCAAAGGCGATGCCTTTTCATTCTTTTCACCATTGCCTTCTTCGTTCTCAACGGGGTTCTCATTCGCCTTGGCGGCCGATTCAGGCGGATCATTCTTCTTGATACCGTGGGCTATGAAGTTCACCACATCCAAGCGTGTCACACCCTGTTGGTGTAAATAGTACACAGCGTGCGAGTCTTTCTCGCCAAAAATGGCGACGAGCACGTTAGCGCCAGTCACTTCTTTCTTGCCACTGCCAGTGGATTGCACATGCATGATGGCGCGTTGAATCACACGCTGGAAGCCCAAAGTCGGTTGCGTGTCGACATCGTCGGCTCCCGCGACTTGCGGCGTGTTGTCTTTGATGAAATTCGACAGCGATTTACGCAAATCGTCAATATTGGCTGAGCAGGCGCGCAGAACTTCCGCTGCGCTGGGATTGTCCAGTAAAGCGAGCAACAAGTGCTCCACGGTAATGAACTCGTGGCGCTGCTGGCGTGCCTCAACAAACGCCATGTGCAGGCTGACTTCCAATTCTTGGGCAATCATGTGATTTCCTTTAGCCTTGCGTTGATGATTAACTGTAAACCGTTTCCCGGTTCACCGTTCATTAGTTTCGATTTCACTCTACATGTCCACGGGTTCACAAACACATTGCAGCGGATGGCCCGCTTTGTGTGCCGCTTCCAGCACTTGATCAACCTTGGTCACCGCAACATCCCGCGAATAGACCCCACACACTGCTCTGCCATCCAGGTGGATTTTGAGCATGATGCGTGTCGCAGATTCCAGATCTTTACCAAAAAACTCCTGTATCACGACGACCACGAACTCCATCGGGGTGTAGTCGTCGTTGAGCATGAGTACCTGGTACATCTGCGGCGGGGCAACCCGCTGGGTCCGGCGCTCCAATACAACAGAGCCGCCCTCATCGGGGTTTGGCGGTTGAACGGGTGGTTCTGGTGGTTTGGACGGGATATTTGTAGCCATGAAATCGATTCTATCGGTCACCTCAGAGGATTGC
>JBDTAG010000143.1:0-6193 GCA_039924745.1 Rhodoferax sp. | reverse complement strand
TTGCTGATGGATTGGCTGCTGCAGAGTCAAGACGACATTCGACGCAACAATGAGCACCACGGTCACGACTGAAAGAACGAGCCCCTCGGGCATGATTGCGTAGGCGTCACGGCCGTGAACGAACGCGTTGAATATCGCCGTGGCGATGCCCAAAAAATAGAGGAAGAAGGCGAGCTTGTCGTGCGGTGAGTTGGTCACAGAACCTGGAAACCAGACTCGGGCAAGGTTGATAAAACGGGGGATCACCGCAAAGACCAGTCCAATCGCAATCAACCAAGCGGATGCCTTGAACCACATCACGACCGCGCTGTTGGCGTACACCGCGTCGAATACCAGCGCCGCGACGAAGAATCCAAAGGCAATCGGATTGAGCAGATTAAACACAACGGCGGCTATGACAGATGGCAGTTGGTTGCGGTGGTGTCGGGTCTTGGCTACATCGATCATGTCTTGCTCCTGAGGTTCTTTTAGGCAGAGATCAGGATAAAGCGGGTGCTTCGTATCGTATGTGCGTTTGCACACGCCCACCGCTCATTGAGACGTGGATGCGCTTTGATGGTTTCTTTCTATGAATTGCGGGCTGCGCAACTGCTGCGCGGACGACGCGGCCAATCGTCATCCTCTGCACCAGGATGGAAAAAACGACCACGCAGTCAGTCAACGCCAACACGGTAGTGCGATGTGGGGTACCCGGAAGTGAGGGTGCCAATGCAATGGAACTGCCCCCGTTCAAACCACCCCACGCAAGAACGTGAGAAGCACCCTGGGGTAATTTGAACCACGGCTTTAGCGCTGTCACAGGCCGGCCTGCTACGAGCCATCGCGTCGCTAACTTCATGACGATGGTATTGCGCCACCCATCAGCAATGAGGGTGAGAAGGCGATGAGGATGACCTCTAAGCCGATCAAGACAAACAATGCTGCATTCAGAATTTGATCGATAAGCTACCAAAACATGTCGACGTAGCGCTGCGTGTTGTCCGACATCGCCAAAGCCCTGCCGTCGTTGCCAACGATCAGGCCGCAGACCACTATTGCAAGTGGGCCCGAAACATGGAAGTGGCTGGCCAGCGCGTAGGTATCCATGACCGCCGCAAGCGTCAAAAGTACCTCAACTTGGTATTTGTCAATGCTCTTCGACGGGCGGCAATTGGAACCACATGGCAAACCCAACCACGGCGGTGGAAAGCACAGTGCCAACGAGCGCTAGTGACGCAACCCGTCAACCGAATTTCTTCAATCCGCGTACGTTCACATGCAGAGCGCCGGCAAAGAAGAGAAATGACAACATCCCCTGCATCAGCACACCGGAGAAGTCGGTCGAGCGGATAAAGGACTCTTCATACTCCCGAAGGCCATTGTCCAAGCCCACCGCGTCCAACCCGACCATGACCAATGAGAGTGCCAGTGCAATCGCCATCACGCCAATCGTGGTTGGCAATTGGGTCAAGCGGTGGTTCAGGTAGGCCAGTAGTGCAGTGAGAACCAGGCAGATAGCAGCTATGTCTAACATGCTGTGTTAACCCTGTATGCCGCTGGCTGCGGCGTTGATCACTCCCAGCACGCCACCATTGGCCGCACGCTGAAACGTCAAATACCGGTCGCGAACATCGTCTAAATCGAACGTGTTGGTGATGTGGCTCTGCGTATCCAGCCAGACTAGCTCCGCATGCCGGGACAGTGTTGCTCTTCGCTCACTAGAACGTTCACAGATGATGACGACCGTGAGAATGTCTAAGAGACGGATGAGAACCGGCGTGCTGGTCGTAGCGTTTTGCCGAATCATGTGAAACATCACGTTGACCAGGCCTTGGTAATGGGTCGTAGGAACGACGAGGACGACCGCGTTGTTGCGCATGGAGACGCCGCTAGGAAGTTGATGTTCAGCAAGGTCACATAGCGCAGCGCCCAGTCGATCAAGAACACTCATCGCGGTGTGTGGGTCGTTGATACCCGGTGAAAGTGCGCGCACCGCAACTTCTACCAACTGCCGAACTGCATATTCAGCGTTGCCAGTGTTGTTGCGTGTTTCCCCCAGTGCTGTCGCATTCCGAATAGCTGCCGAGGCGTTGTTAACTTGTACGGTAGTCAGAGCAATGGGTGCGCCGGGGAATACATAGTCGCCCTTTTTAACGAGCAAACGAATGGCGGTGCCATTTTTATCTGCCCAATCCGCCAGCGCGTGCTCGTCCAGTTGGTTCAAATAGCCCCGGCGGTCGTCGAAGATTTCTGTAGCACCCGACCAGAACCTGTCTGCAGGCGTGTCGAATTGGGCCTCCTTGGTGGTGAAAGAGTGGACGGCCACGCGTACGTCGTCACTCACAAGGTTCACAACCGTATCCACATTGATCCGGTTGGCCATGTGTGCGACAAAATATACCAAGGTCCCCACGCATGCAAATGCGAGCAATATCCCAAATGTGAGCGCGAGATGGGGCGTGAATGTGCCCTCTGCTTGCGTCCTTACACTGCGAAGCACCATCAGTGAATAGGAGAATGTGCCAAGAAACGCTCCCAAGGTGAGCTGCACGCCACGGTCGCGGGTGAAGTTGTGCAAGAGGCGCGGTCCCATCTGACCTGCGGCGAGTGAAAGCGCAGCGATCGTGATCGAAAAAACGGTACCTGCGACACCAATCGCTGACGATGCAATGACACCCAATAGCGTCCTAGCGCCAGTACCCCCGCCGTTATACAGCCAGAGACTCTGGGTCAGAGATGCAGGCAGTGTGTCTGCCCGGTCAACGCTGAGGAGCCCGATCGCTAAAAGGATACTGGCGATCACCATCGCAGCAGGAACCAACCAGAAGGTATCGCTCAGCGCACTGATGAATTGACGAAAGCGTGCGGTCATTTTTAAACTGTACCTTACGTGCGAAGGGCCAACCAAAAGTCAAGCCCGTTACAGATTGAGGTGGACCGCCGCATCGGGTTTGCTGTGGATCACTGGACGCTTGAAACCAGCCATTCCCGGCGAAATAGCCACTGTTGCGGGTACCACAGGTTGTCGAAAGTGACTTCACCCTCTTTGTGGCGACTCTTCACATGCCAGCGCGAACCTAGCAACTTGCAGCCAGGCAGGCAACTCGGTTGGGGCTGGTCCAGGCTCTCTTGCAACCACACCACGGCGTCAAACTGGCCTAACAAAAAGGCCAGGCGTTCGGCGGACGGGAGCTCGGGTTTGAAGGCGCCAGCGTTGCGGCCCTCAGCGTCGTAGGGCGTGATGCTGGCGCCGGGCAGGATGAAGTGGAAGCGCTCGAACTGACCGGTAAAGCCGTTGGGCACGACCACACGTTTGCCTTGCATCTGCGCCTGCACGGCGGCGCTGTAGCCTGCATCGCTTGTGCTGAGCGGTTGCACCATCAGACCGAAGGCGGCGTAGATGGCCAGCACCGCCACCAAAGTCGCTGTTTTGGTCCAACGGCTTATGAAAAATCCGGCGCTGGCCCACGTCAAGCCTACGCATACCGCTATCAAAGTCATAGTAACTTGCAAATGGCTGGCCATCTGCAATTCACCCATAACCCAGGCAACACGCGCCAGCATGACCAGCGCGGGTACCGCAATCGCAAGCGTGATCCAGTACCAGCCCTTGGCAATCTTCTCCCACGCCAGCGCCATGGCAATGGCGATGGCGGGCATGGCGGGAATCAGGTAGCGCTCGGAGCGTTGGCTGGGTATCGTGAACACGACCAACCACACCACGATCCAGGCCAGCAACAGGCGCAAAGCCGGTGTCAGTTGTGCATAGGTCTGGCGTTTGAAGGCCTCCTTCAGCGCGACCCAGCCCAGGCCCAACACGGTGAAGAACAGCAGACCGGCGTTGATCGGGTAGGCCAGCAACTGCGTCCACATCGGGTAGACGCCAAACATCGCAGCATGCCAGTAGCCCTGGGTGTTGGACATCTTGCCGGCGTTCTCGGCCACCACAAATTCTTTCCACACGGAGGCCGGGTCTGGGTCGAGCACAAACCACAGAGCGAAGATGCCAACGGCCAACGCCGTGGTCCAGGCCAGGCCCACGGTGGCGCGTGTCACCAGTGGCCAAGTCAGCCGAGGTGCGCTCCACAGCCAGGCACACCATACGGCGGCTGCGGCCGGGGCGACCAATGCGAAGGATTTGTAGGCAGAGCCCAAGCCCATGGCAATGCCCATGAGGGTAAACACACGCCAGTCCATTCCTGTGCGGGCGTCGCCCTCACTTGTTGAGGATGCGATCGGTTCACCAGGCTGTGTGGTGCGCAAGCGCAGCCATAGCACCCACCACATGGGCAGCGCCAGCCAAAAGGTCTCGGGGGCCGATGTCAGGTAGGCGCGGCCGTAACGAAAGGTCGAGAAACACAGCAGGTAAAACACAGCGGCCAAGCACGCGGTGCGCACGCGCCCACTGATGCGGTGGGCGAAAAAGGCCAGCAGCCCCGCCGTGGCAAACGTGTAGAAAATACTGGGCAGACGCAGTATGAAGAGGCTCCAGTGTTGCCCCCAGTCGCCCGCCACGATGGCCTGCCAGAACAATAACGGCGGCTTGGTGTTGCGCGTGCCGACGATTTCGGACTGCAGTGGCAACCAGTGACCCGAATCGGCCGTCATACGGGCGATGTGGATATAGACCATCTCATCGCCATTGGTCGGGGCGTAGGGGCTGTTCAGGCCAAAGAGATAGACACATACGACGGCTGCGAGTAGCGCCAGCCAGAGCCAGGGGAGGGGCGAGCGGTGCTGACCCGTCATGATCGCCATCAGTCCTTGTTGCGCTTGAAAGTCCAACGGTCGTTGGCCAAAAAGTTGCTCACACTGGCAGCCAGAATGGCGATGATGTTGGCCACGCGGTAATCCATGGTGTTGGATAGCAGCAGTGTCAACACATACTGCAAGCCGCTGCCAAATGCCGAGGCCGCGGCGTACTGGCCGAACTCTTTGGCCAGCAGTCGCAGGCTCACGGGCCCTGGGCTTTCTGCCTGCTCCAGCGCCTTGACCCGGTCTGACCAGGTCCACAAGCGGTTCCAGGTGAAGTTGTTCAGCGTTGCCACGGCAATCGCCACGGCCAGTGAGATATACGGCTTGTTGTACGAGGCTTCAATCTGGTCGAAGAGGTATTCGTGGCCGATGTGCAGCATGGCCAGATTGACCACCGTGCCACTGGCGCCGACGATGCCGAATTTGATGTAGCGGTAACGCTCTAGCAGGCCCAGAGCCCACAACACAGCGCGCTGCAGCGACGAGCCACCTTTCACGCCACCGGTCATACCGCGACTGCCGCGCCGGGGCCGCGCAAGAATGCCAACGCATCTGCCAACACCGGGTCGGGTGCAATGCGTTTGAGACACTGGTTGTCGCCATCGCAAAAGGTCAGGCGGTGGTTGTAGGCCGACAAGCACGGTGAGCAGGCAATGCCGCTTTCCAACATGATGGTGCGCGTGCCCAGCGGCCCGTACAGTTTGCCGGTCTCGGGGCCGAAGAAAACCATGGTTTGAATGGGCGTGACGGTGGCGAAATGGCTGGGTCCACCATCATTGGTGATGAGCAGACTGCTGGCATGCATCAGCATCAGCAGTTCGCGGATGCTGCGGGTGTAGCCGGTCAGGTCTATGCAGGCCTCATTGCGTATGACGGCGATCAGGTCTTTGGCCAACTGCGCGTCGTCCTTCAGTCCGATCAGGCCCACAGCAAAGCCTGCGGAGCACAAGCCTTGGGCCACGCGGGCATAGTGTTCGGCGGGCCACGCGCGCTCGGGCAATATGCCGCCGCCTGCGTACACCAACACCAGTTTGCGATTGGCCGTCACCGGGTGGTCAGTAACCAACTTGGCGCGGTAGGAAGCCAATTCGCTGTCAGAGAATTTGACGGAGAGTTCGGTGTCCACCGGCAGGCTGCGAATGGGTGCGGCCTTGTTGCGTGGCATGCTGCCAGCAGAATCCAGCGCATCCACCAGTGACAAAAATTGCTTGGTGATGTGCTGGTAGGGGTTGTAGGGAATGGCGTGGTTGATGAAGCTGCCGCGGTACAAGCCTTCTTGTGTGTGCGGCGTAAAGCCCACCCGCACCGGGGCGCCCGTGCTGAATGACAGCAGGGCGCTGACGCGGGAAAAAAGTTCGCAGTCGATGACCGCATCCAAGCCCAGGCGACGCATCGTCGCGCTCACTTTGAGAATATCGCCAATCAATGAACCACCTGAACTGTCGTCCAGGCTGTGCAT
>JBDTAG010000142.1:0-4078 GCA_039924745.1 Rhodoferax sp. | reverse complement strand
AGCGTTCGGCGATCTTTTTGTTGCCACCGCCGTGCGACGTGATGCTGGTGCCGCAAAACTCCACCCCCACCGAGGCGCTATCGGGTTGGCTGTAATCGGCCTTGACATGGCCGACCCAGTTTTCGTGCACATCGCCGCCCAACAACACGGCGTTAGCAACGCGGTGCTGTTGCAGCGATGTGATGACGCGTTGCCGTGCGGCGGGGTAACCATCCCACCCGTCATTCCAAAGCGTTTGCTCAGCGCCTGATGGGTGGAAATCACGTGCACCAAACAGCGTTTGTTGGGTGATCACATTCCAGCCCGGGCTGCTCTGCGTCAGCGCGTGGTCCAGCCATTGCTCCTGCGTGGCGCCCAGCAGCGTGCGTTGGGCTTGCTGCCAAATGTTGCACTCGGCGGGATGCACAGTGCCGCCGCCGGTTTTGCTATCGGACGTACAGGCTTGGGCGTCGCGGTATTGGCGGTCATCCAGCACGTAGAACGTGGCGAGTTTGCCAAACACCACCTGGCCATAGATGCGCATTTCGGCCCCCTTGGCCAACCCGTCCAGGCCCTGCGTCAAGACGCTGGCGCGCAGCGGCATGTGCTCGTAATAGGCCTGGTAGGCCGCCGCGCGGCGGGCTGCAAAATCTTCAACCGGCGTGCCACTGTGGCCGGGGTGCAAGCCGGCGTAATCGTTTTGCACCTCGTGGTCGTCCCACGTCATGATCCAGGGGCACAGGGCGTGCATGGCCTGTAAATCGGCATCGCTGCGGTGCAGGGCGTAGCGGGCGCGGTAGCCGTCTAACGTGGTGACCCAGCCGCCGGTGGGCTCACGCACGGCGTTGGCGGACGTGGGGTATTCGTAGATGTAGTCGCCCAAAAACAGCACCGCGTCCAGGTTCTCGGCTGCCATGTGGCGGTAGGCGCTGAAGTAGCCGTGGTCCCAGCGCTGGCATGACGCATAGGCCAGCCGCATGTGCGTGGCCTGTGCATCGGGCGCGGGGAAGGTGCGGGTGCGCCCGGTGATGCTGACCGCGTCACCGGCGCGAAAGCGGTAGTAGTACCAGCGGTCGGGTTCCAACCCGTCTACTTCTACATGCACCGAATGCGCAAGCGCCGGATGGGCTTGTGCCTGTCCACCGCGCACGATGTGGGTGAATTGCGCATCGTCTGCGATGTCCCAGCGCACGACGATAGGCTTGTCACCCAGCGTGGAGCCACCCGATTGCCCCTCTTGCAGCAGGCGCGTCCACAGCACGATGGAGTCATGGGTTGGCGATCCGCTGGCCACGCCCAAAGTGAACGGGTTGGTGGCGAAGCGGGTTTTGCTCCAAGTTTTGTCTGGCATCGCCAATGCCGCGGTACCGGCGCTGGCCAGTTGCAGCAACTGGCGGCGGGTCAATGCGTGGCGCGGCGAGGGTGGGTGTGTGGGCATGTTGAGGTTCAGTCGATAGGCGGTCGCTCATGGTAGTCAGCATCGCCCAATGCCGTGCAAACTTGTACCGCACTGGTAACTAAAACCGCCTTAAAGCGTAAGTAACCAAGTTACCATGGTGAGCTGTAATATTGTTACATCACGCTATGTCAAATCCAATTGCTGTTCACCCCGTCGTATTGGCTGTCACGCGCCGCATCCAGGCGCGCAGTGCGCCGGGCCGCAGTGCCTATTTGGCGCAGATAGATGCCGCAGCCGACCGCAAGCCGGGGTCCGAGCGCATGGGTTGTGCCAATGTGGCCCACGCCTTTGCCGCCATGCCCGACAACGACAAGGCGCGTGTAACCGGCATCGACAAATTCCGTGTGGTGGCCGAGAAGGGTCCCAACATCGCCATCATCACCGCTTACAACGACATGCTGTCGGCGCACGCTCCGTTGCAACACTACCCCGATGTCATCAAACAAGAAGCCCGCCGCTTGGGTGCGACCGCACAGGTAGCCGGTGGCGTGCCGGCCATGTGCGATGGGGTGACACAGGGCACGCCGGGCATGGAGCTGAGTATGTTCAGCCGCGACACCATCGCCATGGCCACCGCCATCTCGCTGAGTCACGATGTGTTTGACTGCGCGTTGATGCTGGGCGTGTGCGACAAGATCGTGCCGGGCCTGTTGATTGGTGCCTTGCACTTTGGCCACCTGCCCACCGTGTTTGTGCCTGCCGGGCCCATGACGTCGGGCTTGTCCAACAACGAAAAATCCAAGGTGCGTGAGAAAGCTGCACAGGGGCTGGTGGGGCGCTCGGAGTTGCTGGAGGCCGAATCTGCCGCCTACCATGGCTCGGGCACTTGCACCTTTTACGGCACCGCCAATAGCAACCAGATGCTGCTCGAAGCCATGGGTCTGCATGTGCCGGGCACGGCCTTCATCAACCCCGGTGCGGATGTGCGTGTTGAGCTGACGCGCGAGGCGGTGCGCGCCGTGTTAGGCATCACCAAGAGCAAGCGCTTCACGCCCATCGGTCACCTGGTGGACGAGCGCTGCATCGTCAATGCCATGGTCGCCTTGCTGGCCACGGGCGGCTCGACCAACCATTTGATTCACTGGGTCGCAGTGGCACGCTCGGCGGGCATCACCATCGACTGGAATGACTTTTCGGATTTGTCGGACGTCGTGCCGCTGCTGACCCGCGTCTACCCCAATGGCAGCGCCGATGTGAACCAGTTCCAGGCGGCCGGTGGCCCTGGCTTTGTGATCCGAGAACTGTTGGATGCGGGCTACCTGCATGCCGATGTTTTGACCGTGCGCGCAGGCGGCTTGCGTGAGTACACCGCCATCCCCGTAGCCGGTGCCGATGGCGCACTGCAGTGGACCGATGCCGGTGCCAGCAAAGACGAGACCGTGGTGCGACCGGCGAGCGATCCGTTCAGCGCCAGCGGTGGCTTGAAGCTGTTGCTGGGCAACCTCGGACGCAGCGTGATCAAGGTGTCGGCCGTGCCGGAGAACCTGCATGTGATCGAAGCTCCGTGCCGGGTATTTGATTCACAAGACGCATTGCACCATGCCTTCCACGCCGACGAACTCAACCATGATGTGGTGTGCGTGGTGCGTTGGCAAGGCCCGCAGGCCAACGGCATGCCCGAGTTGCACAAGCTGACGCCACCATTGGCGGTGTTGCAGAGCAAAGGTTTTAAGGTTGCGCTGGTGACCGATGGCCGCATGAGTGGCGCGTCGGGCAAGGTGCCCGCTGCCATCCATGTGTCGCCCGAAGCGGCCGCTGGTGGCCCTTTGGCCAAGGTGAAAGACGGTGATCTGATCCGATTGGATGCATTGGTGGGTACGTTGCAAGTGCTGGTGGACGCTGCCGAATGGGATGCACGACCCGTGGCAACCATGCCAGCTGAATTGCGCGCATCCAACAGCATGGGCATGGGACGCGAACTGTTTGCTGGTATGCGGCGCAATGCGCTGACCGCGGAAGAGGGCGCTTGCAGTTGGTTGTAAGTCCGGCCGCGTTGTACTCCACATAACAGCTTTTTGAGAAAAATACGATGTCTACAACCACCCCATTCACCGCCTTGCAAGTGATGCAAGACGCGCCCGTTATCCCCGTCATCGTGCTCAATGATGTAGCGCACGCTGTGCCCATGGCGCGTGCCCTGGTGGCCGGTGGCG
The DNA here is from genome assembly GCA_039924745.1 of Rhodoferax sp. Classification (GTDB taxonomy): domain Bacteria; phylum Pseudomonadota; class Gammaproteobacteria; order Burkholderiales; family Burkholderiaceae_C; genus Allorhodoferax. Next base: position 487 of record JBDTAG010000142.1, on the reverse strand, counting down.
TTCGTATGCTGGAAGTGACGATGCGCACACCGCAGGCGCTGGCCTGTATCGAAGCCATTGCCCGCGATGTGCCCGAGGCCGTGGTCGGCGCAGGTACTGTGCGGTCCAAGTCCGATGCCCAAGCAGCGGCAAGGGCGGGTGCGCGCTTCGCCGTGAGCCCAGGCTACACGTCCGCCGTGGGCCAGGCGTGCCGTGACGCAGGGCTGGCGCTGTTGCCCGGAGTAGGCACGGGCAGTGAAATCATGATGGCGCAGGAAGATGGGTTCACTGAACTCAAGTTCTTCCCCGCCATGCAGGCCGGTGGACCAGCCATGCTCAAGGCCTGGAGTGGACCGTTTTTTGATGTGCGGTTTTGCCCCACCGGTGGCGTGACTTTGCAGAATGCGCCTGAATTTTTGGCATTGCCCAACGTGGTGTGCGTGGGTGGATCGTGGCTGGTACCAGCGGCTGCACTGGCCAAAGGCGACTGGGCGGCTGTTACCCAACT
>JBDTAG010000141.1:0-13808 GCA_039924745.1 Rhodoferax sp. | reverse complement strand
CCAGCCCGGAGGGAAAGTATTTCGTTTGCTCTGGTAAGTTGTCGCCCACGGCAACAGTGATAGACCTCTCTTTAGTTCTGAAATGGTTTGACGGTGAAATCAAGGAACCGCGCGACACCGTCGTGGCCGAGCCCGAGATTGGACTAGGCCCATTGCACACGGCATTCGACAACAGGGGTAATGCTTACACCACGCTGTTCCTGGACAGCCAAATCGTCAAATGGAATGTGGAAGCATCCATCAAGGCCTTCAAGGGGGACAAGACCGCCAAAGTAATTTTGGACAAATTGGATGTGCAATACCAACCCGGTCACGGTTTCACCTCTATGGGTGAGACTAAAGAAGCCGATGGTAAGTTCTTCCTCTCCGACAACAAGTTCTCCAAGGATCGCTTCTTGCCAGTGGGTCCGCTGCACCCCGAGACCGCACAGCTGATCGACATCAGCGGTGACAAGATGAAGCTGGTGGCGGATCATTCGGTGTATTCCGAACCGCACGACTCCATCATCGTTCGCCGCGACATCATCAAGACCAAGCAGGTTTACAGCATGGATGATTTCCCCAACGCGGTGAAGGATGCTAAAGACTGCCGTGTAGAGCGCAAAGGCAACAAGGTGACCGTCTATCTGACGTCACAAGCCCCCACCTTTGGTCTACGCGAATGGACGGTCAAGCATGGCGACGAAGTGACCATCATCCTCACCAACTTGGACAAGGTTGAGGATTTGACGCACGGCTTTGCTATTCCGAAATACGACATCCAGTTTATTGTCAATCCACAAGAGACGAAGTCGGTCACCTTCAAAGCCGACAAGCCGGGCGTGTACTGGTGCTATTGCACCAACTTCTGCCACGCGCTGCACCTTGAAATGCGCTCGCGCATGCTGGTCGAGGCTTAAAGGCCTCCCTCGGGGCAGTGCGGTCGCCGGACTGCGCTGCCCCTTTTTTTTCTGGATATCCGATGCTTTTGCAAAAATCTCGCTTCCTGTCGATGCTTTGGGCTGCGCTCTTTCTTGCGCTGACGACGCTGCCTTTTGGCACACATGCGGCGGGAACCGGAACCTACGAGGCCGAACTTCCGGCAAACCTGGCAAGCGCTAAAGATATGTGCGCGCTGTTGCCGTGCAAAGACGTATTTCCAGGCGCTACGCATTTTTCAGAACGCAAAGGCCAGCCGCCTTACGTCGAGGCCTACAACAAGGCGGGCGAAGACCGCCAGCTGTTGGGCTATGTGATGCTCTCGACCGACATCACTGACACGCCAGCCTACTCGGGCAAACCTGTTGTCACGCTGATTGGCATGGACAAGACCGGCCATTTCGTCGGCGTCAAAGTACTCAAACATTCCGAGCCGATTTTGTTGCTGGGCATTCCCGAGTCCGCGCTGTTGAAATTCAACAACCAGTACATCGGCAAGTCAGTCGCAGACAAGATTGAAATTGGCCAGTCCCGGCCCGACGAGGGTGTTCTCGGGTTGGACGCTATTTCCGGGGCTACCGTCACAGTGATCGCGCAGAACCAGGTGATGATGACTTCGGGTACCAGCGTGGCCCGCCAAGTGGGCATTTTGGCGCCTACGGTGCGCGAGCCAGCTCACTACAAAGTGAATGGCCGCGCTCTAACTTGGGATGGCTTGGTCAGTCTGGGGGCAGTGCAACACCTGCGGGTGATGCCCGAACAGCTGGGTCAGGAACGTAGCGCAGACCCCTTTATCGAACTGTGGTTTGGAGACCTCAGTCAACCCGACATTGGCAAGAGCGTACTTGGCGCCTCAGGCTGGGACGGCCTAAAGCTGCAACTTAAAGAGGGCGAACACGCCATTTTCGTCATCCGTACAGCGGGGCACGAATCGTTCAAGGGCTCCGGTTTTGTACGTGGCGGACTGTACGACCGTGTACAGGTAAAACAAGGCAACGACTCATTCACTTTCCGCGATCTCGACTATTTGAATTTGTACGGCATAAAGGCAGCGGGTGCACCCACCTTTAATGAATCGGCGATCTTCATCATCCGCTCGCGAGCCTTTTCAGATGCTTACCCTTGGAAGCTGAGCCTGTTGGGCAACCGCGTCGATCGTGCCACCGGTACCAAGAGTTTCACCAGCTTTGATACCCAGTACTGGCTACCCGCTTCCATGCTCGAAGGCGGCCGCCCAAAGGTGGTGGAGCCGGACGCTCCCTGGGTCCGCATCTGGAAATCGCGCGCAGTGGCAATTGGTCTGTTCATCGTGTTGCTAGTGATGGTTGGTGTGGTGTACGCCTTCCGAGAACGATTGACCCGCCTGTCTACGCACAAAAACAAGTGGCCAGTCAACGCGTTCAAATACACCGCTTGGGGCCTGTCCATCGTGTTCGTGGGTTTCGGTGTGTTGGCACAGCCTTCCATCACCCAGGTGCTGACCTGGTTCCACGCTCTGCTGTTCCAGTGGACTTGGTCCTTGTTCCTGTCTGATCCGTTCATCTTCCTGTTCTGGATCTTCATCATCGTCACCGTATTCCTGTTCGGACGCGGGTTGTTTTGCGGTTGGATGTGTCCGTTTGGTTCGATGCAAGAAGCAATCTACAAAGTTGCTCACTTCATCGGACTTGGACGCTTTCAGACCAAGTTGCCACAAAAATGGCATGACCGGCTCAAGTGGCTCAAGTACGCCATCTTCTTCTTCCTGCTCGCTGTGTCCATGTTCTCCATGGGTTTGGCGGAAAAGCTATCCGAGGTCGAGCCCTTCAAGACCACCTTTCTGGTTGGCGTAATGAACCGCGCCTGGCCCTACGGCCTGTTCGTGGCTGCCATCCTGGGTCTGTCGATTTTCATCGAACGTCCGTACTGCAAGTACATTTGCCCGCTGGGCGCTTCATTGGCCATGCCAAGCACTTTCCGCTGGTTTGGTCTCAAGCGCAAGCAAGACTGCAATAGCTGCAAAGCCTGCGCAGTGGGCTGCGGCGCACAGGCGATTGACGCCGATGGCCGCATCGACCACCGCGAGTGCCTGCACTGCCTGGATTGCATGATTTTGTATACCGATACCAAGGGCTGCCCGCCCCTGGCCAAGGAGCGCAAACGACGCGAAAAGGATGGACTGGAGATCACCCCCATTGGCGCGAATGGCTATTACATCCCGATCCACGCCACTACCAGCTTCACCGCGCAAATCAGCGCCAAGGCTGCGAAAGGACCTGATCCCCGCATGCCCACCGACCCGACGCTGCCCGCGCACAAAAGTAACGTGGGGCTGCTGCAATGGATCTGGTTGGAGTTACGTGACCATCTGTGGCCCTGGAGTAGCGAAGGCTGGCACTCGCAGCGTGCGCTGCAAGTGGCCGGCTTCTCGCTGGCCGTTGCTGCTACGGTAGCCTGGATCATGACAGCCATGGGCACGCTCTCGTCGGGTGCCATCATCGCTTGGTGGTTCGGATGGAGCGTGTACGAGGTTTTGATACGTCTCTCGGGTCGGCGCTACGTCAAAGACGGTCCGTGGTGGCGCGATCAATACCGCGTGGCCGGTGTCATGGACATGGTGAGCTATGTTGGGTTCAAGAACCTGCTGATTGGCGCAGGGTTGTTCCTGGTGCTCAAGTCCTTCGGCCTGCTGCTTGCATGAACCGGCACCTGATTTCCGGCTTGGGTGCAGCCCTGCTTGCGCTTGCGGGGGCGGTGCACGCTGACACCGTGCGCGTGCATCCAGGCGACGACCTGGCAGCCGCCGTCCATGCTGCTAAGCCTGGCGACACGGTGGAGGTGGTACGCGGCTTTTACCGCGCCAACCTTTTGATTGACAAGCCTCTTACCTTGCGCGGCATCAACCGCCCCACGATCAGCGGTGGCGACCAGGGCGACACCATTCGCATCACGGCACCGGACGTGACGATCGAAGGTGTGATCGTGCGCGATTCGGGCAGCAGCCTTCAGAACCAGAATGCCGGCGTCTATATTTATCCTGGCGCACACCGCGCTGTAGTGCAACACTGCGACCTGACCTACAACCTGTTTGGACTGTGGATTGAGAAGTCCGACGATGTCCGGGTCGAGGGCAACGTCATTACCGGCAAACGAGACTTCAACTCGTCCCAAAGGGGTAACGGCGTCCAGTTGTACAACACCAAGGGTGCGCGCATTATTGGCAACAACATCAGCTTCGTACGTGATGCCTTGTACGTGGATGTGTCACACCATGCGGTCTTTCAAAACAACAAGTTGCACAACAGCCGCTACGGTTCACATTACATGAACTCGTACTACAACTTGTGGGAAGGTAACGAGAGTTATTACAACCGTGGTGGCTTGGCGCTGATGGAAGTGCGCGATCAGGTCGTTCGCAACAACCACGCGTGGGGCAACGCTGACCACGGCATCATGCTGCGCACCGTACAAGACTCGGTCATTGAGAACAACGTTGTCTCGGATAACAGCCGGGGGTTCTTTATTTATGACGTGGAGTACTCCAAGTTGGTGGGCAATTTGATACTCAACAACCAGGTAGGCGTGCATTTGTCGGCGGGCTCTACGCGCAACATCGTGCAGGGCAATGATTTCATCGGCAACCGCGAACAGGTGCGCTACGTGGGCACCCGCGACGAAGCGTGGGGCGCTACCAAAGCCAACGAACGCAACCGGGGCAACTACTGGAGCAACTATTTGGGTTGGGACCGTGACGGCGACGGTGTGGGCGACATTCCGTATGAAGCGAACGACATAGTAGATCGCTTAAGTTGGCGTCACCCGAGCATGAAGTTGCTGTTGGGCAGCCCGGCTGTGCAAGCGCTGCGCTTGGTGGCACAGCAGTTTCCTGTGCTGCGGGTGCCCAGCGTAGTCGACGCTTTTCCGCACATGTTGCCTTTTAACAAGAATTGGAGTGTCTGGAGTGACAAATCCCAGCCCAGCCACTGAGTCGGTGGCCATTGCACTGGCGGGTGTGCATAAGCATTACGGCAAAGTGCATGCCGTTGATGGTGTCGACTTGACAGTTCGGCGCGGAGAATTGTTTGGCCTGATTGGGCACAATGGCGCCGGAAAAAGCACGCTGTTCAAAATGATGCTGGGCCTGGTCGCGGTCACAGCAGGCGACATTCGGGTTGCGGGCGCATCCGTTCAGGGACGAGACTTTCGGACGGTGCGCCGCAAAGTCGGATATCTACCCGAAAACCTGGTGCTGTATGACAACCTGACGGCTCTGGAAACCATGCGCTTTTTTGCCAAGCTCAAGGGCGCCGATCTCGCCAGTTGCACGGCTTTGCTGGAACAGGTGGGATTGGGTGACGTGGGCAAGCGCGCAGTGCATGAGTTTTCCAAGGGCATGCGCCAGCGCTTGGGTTTTGCACAGGCCCTGCTCGGCACGCCCGACGTCTTGTTTTTGGACGAACCCAGCAATGGCTTGGACCCGGCCGCGATACGTGACTTTTATGCGCACTTGCGCCTGCTGCAACAACAGGGAGTCACGATCGTCATTACCTCGCACATCCTTGCCGATTTGCAGGAGCGTGTAGACCGTTTGGCCATCATGGCGGCGGGAAAAATTCAGGCCCTGGGTAGCGTGGACGAACTGCGTGCGCACATGGATTTACCGCTATCGATCGTCCTGCGGGTAGAAGCCTCGGCACATGCGCAGTTGCTGGAGCGCATGCAGCCCTTAGCTGGCGTGTCGATGCAAAACAACTCTGGCGAAACCGTGGTTCTCTGCCCCCGCCCGATGAAGATGGCGGTGCTGGCTGCGCTGATGCCATTGGGCGCTGGGCTGTTGGATCTGCAGATTCGCGAGCCTTCGCTGGAAGACTTGTTCTTTGGACTGAGGAGTTAGCCGATGTGGGATATTGAATGGCGACAAGTCGCCACCTTGGCGGGCAAGGAATTTCGGGACCGCATGCGCAACCGCTGGGTTTTGGCCGTCGCGCTCGTGTTTGCGGTATTTTCACTAGTCATCACTTTTTTTGGAGGGGCTCAGCAGGGCCAGGTTGGCCTGCGTTCTATTGAATTCACGATTGCAAGTCTGGTGAGCCTGGTTATTTACCTGATCCCCCTGATCGCATTACTGTTGGGCTTTGATGCGATTGTGGGTGAGCGTGAACGCGGGTCGCTGGACTTACTTTTGGCATTGCCCATCACGCGCTTGGAGTTGTTGTTGGGCAAGTATCTGGGGCTCGCGGCGGCCTTGACCTTGTCTACGGTGGGTGGTTTTGCGCTCGACGCGGTACTGTTATTCCGGCAGTTCGGTGCGCCTGGCTTGTATCACTACGGCGGATTCATGCTCAGCTCGGTATTACTGGGGCTGGTCTTTCTAAGCTTGGCGGTGTTGCTGTCCGTGCTGACCCGGGAACGAACACGGGCGTCTGGCTTGGCCATCGCATTGTGGTTTGGCTTTGTGCTGGTTTTTGACCTGTTGATGCTGGGCTTGTTGGTGGCCAGCGGTGGTGAATTTGGGGGGGCGGCGCTGGCCTATGTGTTGCTGCTCAATCCGACCGACATTTTCCGGATTCTGAATATTTTTTCACTCGACCAAATGCGCACGTTGTATGGCTTGACCAGCATCGTTCCACCGGCTCTGGCGAACCCCTGGCTCATGGGGGCTGCAATGCTGGCTTGGATAGCGCTGCCTTTAACCTTAGCAAGCTGGAGATTCCGTCCATGACAACTTTTCGATTCCGCATTTTCTTGGCTAGTCTCTGCGCAACTGCGGCCTTGTGTGCGTGTGGCGATCGCACTGAAGCACCAGTGGCAGCGGTTGAAATCGACTCCGCAACTACCTGTGATCTGGACGGTATGCTACTGGCCGATTACCCAGGTCCCAAAGCCCAAATTCATTTCAAGGGTGAGGAAAAACCCGCTTTTTACTGCGACACGATTGAGATGTTCAATACCCTGCTCAAGCCCGAGCAGGTCAAACCCATTCGGGCGGTGTTAGTCCAGGATATGGGTAAGGCCGACTGGGACCAACCACGTGCCAACTGGTTTGACGCGCGTAACGGTATCTACGTGTTGGGTAGCAAGCGTCGTGGGTCCATGGGACCGACCATTGCCAGCTTTTTACAAGAGGTCGACGCTCAAGCCTTTGCTTCCAAAAATGGTGGCAAAGTGCTGCATTTCTCAGAGATCACCCGCGATATGGTCGACCTCAGCGGTGGCGCCATGCACGACACCAAGATGTAACGTCCTACTAAACCCGGTACTTGTCGCGCAGCCGAGCAGCGGCATCCGCAATGGCTTTAAGTTTGGCTTCTGCGATCTTGCTGGATGCCAACGGGTTGTCAGCAAAGGTGGCAAAGCCGCAATCGGGGTTCAGCATCACACGCTCCGGGCCAAATAATGCGATGGCCCGCTCGGCTTTGACGAGGATTTCGTCAACCGTTTCAATGCGCTGTTGCTTCTGGTTGACGACGCCCACGCCGATGCGACAGTCTTGTGGAAGATCGCGCAGGATCTCAATTTCACCCGCGCGCGGCGTAGCCAGCTCCAGCAAGTAGGTGCCCACATTGAGTTGCTGAAACAGCGGTAACAGCAAACGGTAGTCGCCCGCCAGCGCCACCGATTCATCCGGCGACCAGTTGCCACGGCAAACATGCATGCCCACGCGCTCGCGCGGAAAGCCAGCAACCACCGCATTGATCAAATCACGCGCAAACGCCAATTCTTCATCAATCGGCTTTTTCTCGCCCAAAGCGCCACACATAAAGCTGCGTCCACCTGCGCCCTCTTGGCTTCTGGCAAACACCACTTCAGAGAGCACCGGCTCATCAAACTGCACCAGCCCCACGCCTGAATGGATCAGGTCGTGCAGCTCGGCACGCAGCACCTGCACCACATCTTCTGCCAGTTCCTCGCGGGAGGCATAGGCGCGGTCTGAGAGGCATTCCATCCACATGGTGCGGGTCAGCAAATACGGGCCTGGCAGCGCAATTTTTACGGGCTTGTCGCTCAGGGTGCGGGCGTAATCCAACTCATGCAGCGCCAGCGGCTTGCTGCGGCTGATGCGGCCGAATACGGCAGGGTGGCGCACCTCATGCGCGGGAATATCCAGCGCATGCATTTCTTTTTCGAACTTGACCGGGTCGTCCACGTAGGGCAGCAGGTCGGTCAGCGGAATCAACTGGCAGTTGTCGAGAATGCCGCCGACAAAACTCGCATAGGAGTCGCGGCGCTGTTCACCGTCGGTCAACACATCGGCACCGGCGCGCAACTGCGCTTCAACCGACTGGCTCACGGCATCGTCCGCGATGGCCTGAAACTCTTCTTCCGACATGCGCCCTTCCATTCGGTCATGGATGGCGCGCAGCATCCATCGGGGGCGTGGCCACGAGCCCATGCCCATGACGGACAAAGGCCGCACCATCGGGCCGATGATGACAGGATGCACAGGAGCAGCTGCAGCTACGGTAGCAGGCGCCTTGGGCAACGGCGAGACCAGTGCGCCCTTGCACACCAGGTAGGCGCTTTGCTTGCCCTCACGTGGCTCAATCGACACCAGTTCATTGCCGGTCATACGGCACCAGGCAGGTAAATCCTCTTTGACGGTGGAGTCGGTCGAGAGAATTTCCAGCAGTTGGCCCGCCGCCAGCGGGTCAATGTGGCGGCGTATCAACAAAAGCAGCCCGTTGCCGCAGTCGAGATCGCCGCCATCAAAGCTGGTGTGGGGCCGCTGGGATTGCCTGTCTTGTGCCATGCTGAATAACTGATTGAGTAGCTGACTTAGTAACTGATGGAAGCCGCGCCTTGCGACAAAAATTCGACCAGCTTGGCGCCGCCCACCACCAGAGCGCCATCGACCAGGTTGTCTTCACCCAGGCCGCGCTTCTTCAGGCACGGCGAGCAGACGAACAGCTTGCCGCCTGCGGCGATGAAGTTGTCCATCAGCTGCTTGAGCGGTGCAAAGCCTTCTTCGTGGATGTCGTCGGCATAGCCTTTCTCGGCCAGGCGAACCGCTTCGGTGCTGAGAAACACCATGGTCTCTTGGCTGGACGCAACCGATGCATTGGCGATCACAAAGGCCACGGTGGCCTTGTCGGTGTTGTCTTTGGCATAGGTCAAACTGACGCAGATTTTTCCGGACATGTAATGTCTCCCTGTTAGTTACTTACGTTGGATAAAAAAGAAGTGGTTATCGCCTTCGCGCACCGTGTGCAGCAAAGCGTGGCCGGTCATTTTGCACCAGGCCGGTATGTCCGCCCCCGCGCCCGGATCGCTAGCGGCCAGGCGCATCACCTGGCCCGGTTCCAATTTGCGCATGCGCATCATGAGGTCCATTACCAACTCGCCACAACCCAAGTCGCCGGCGTCCCACTCGGCTTGGTACGAAGGAGTGGACTCCCGGTTCATGGCGACACCCTTGTCAGTAGGCAGTGCAACTGAGAAAGAACAAACATTAGGGGTACTCCAGATGAGGTCAAAATAATCGATAGAACGGTTCAAAAGGTCAACGTTCGCCATTCTGGGTCCAGGCTGCGCATGACGACGGTGGCGGCGCCAGCGACCCCTGAAAACTCGGCGATCTTGGCCTCATGGGCTTGGGTGTGTTCGCGCAACGCCGTGCTGCACGCCAAAAACCGCACACCGAGTTGTGCCGCATCGCGCATGGTGTCATAAATGGTTTTTTCGGACATGTTGCTGACCCGGATGCCTGCCGCTACGCCTTCGATCAGCAACCGCACAGAAGGGCCGGTGAAATGCATCTCAACGCCAAGCTCCATCGCAGCACCGGTGGCCGCGTATACAAACGGCATGGCGCACTGCTCTGGGTGCTTGGGTGTTGCAGCCCACAACAGGATCAACAAATTTTTGGCTGTATGTGGCACAGGTGCGGTGGACATGGGAAGGTATCTGCTTTCGCGCACACGTATTGCGTGGCTCCGACGCGTTGAACAGCCATTGTGATGATGCGCTAGCCGCAACTTGTCTCTGACATCACATCGTCGCAATCTCCGCAATCGCATTCGCCATGTATTCGATCTTGTGCTGCATGTCGGCCTCGGTGTCCGCGTAGCGTTTAGCAATCTCGGCGAAGGTGTCCTGGATTTCGATGAACGCATCGACTATGTCAGGGTCAAAGTGCGTGCCGCGTTCGCTAAAAATGATCTGCACCGCCTTGTCATGCGGCACACCGTCTTTGTAGACCTTGCTGGTGATCAGCGCATCGTACACATCGGCAAGCGCAATGATGCGGGCGGCTACGGGGATGTCCGTACCAGCGATATTGCGGGGGTAACCGCTGCCGTCCCACTTTTCCTGGTGGCACAGCACCATGTCCTTGGTCATGGCCAACAGCGGCGATGCGCGGCCCAAGGTTTTTTCGGCGCGCTCGATGGCCGCGTGGCCCAGCGTGGTGTGGGTGCGCATGATGGCGATCTCATCTGCCGTCAACCGACCGGGCTTGAGCAAGATGCGGTCGGGCACGCAGACCGAACCCATGTCGTACAGCGGTGCGCTGCGGCGCATGGTCTCAATGTACGCGGGCGTCAGCAGGGCTTCGAACGTGGGGTGCTTGCGCAAGGCCATGGCCAGCGCCTGCACATAGTGTTGCACGCGCAGGATATGGCTTTCAGAGTCCGCCTCACGTTGTTCGGCCAGCGTGGCGATAGCAAACACCAGCACCTGTTGCGCGTGTTCGAGTTCGGTCGCTTTGGGTTCAGCGGCTGGGTTTGCTGCGGGGCTGCGGGAAGGCATGTTCAATCTCCTGAAAGGCCGTTCAGCGGCGCTTGGTACAACCATACCATTTTGCCACCGGGCTGGGCGCATTGGGCGGTGGATTGGATGCCCTGCGCTTCAAATTCAAGGCTGACCAACCACGCACCTGTGCGCAGCTCGGCACGCGCCTTGGCCACGGCGCGGGGCATGCTCTCGGGGCGCTGGAACAGGTAGACCATGTCATACGCGGACCAGTCCGCCGCCCAGATGTCGGCACGGCGCACCTGCGCCCACGGGCAGCGCAGCGCGCACAGCCAACGCAGGGGCCAGCTCCACTCCAAGCCATGCAACTCGGCTTGCGGGTAAGCGCGGCGCAAAGCTTTCAAACCGTGACCCAAGCCGCAACCGGCATCGAGCACACGAGCACCTTCTGGCAGCGGGGCGTGTTGGGGCAGGCTGTCCAGGGCGTTTGCGGGTGTGGGAAACAGCGGCGCATCGCGCCACGCATTCAACGGGTAGACCGCCAGCAGCAGCAGCAGCGGCACGAGCCAGGCCCAGGCCGGTAGTGCCGCAGCCAAACCCAGCGACGGCAGACTCAACGCCAACGACAGCGGAAAGCCCCCAGCAATCAACACGCGGCGCCACCAGGAGTTACCCAAAAGGCTCAAGGCCACGCCGCACGCAGTGGCCACACCCAGCGCAACGTGCAGTGCAGCGCCCTGCCCGATCAACAGTTTGAACAGCAACCAAGTCGCCGCCCAAGTCAGCACGGCGGGCAGCGGCCAAGTGACTAGCAGCTTGCGCACAGACTATTTCTAAAAAAACTATTTATGAAAAACAAGCCGCTAGCCCTCGTAGGATATGCACACGTAGCTACGTTTTTCATAGCAAACGGGGTCTGGCGTCAGGAAAATCGCCTAGCGACTCGCGCCAGGCGACAGGCGCTCGATCAGCCCGTTGAGTTCGTCCAGCGATCCGAACTGGATGACGATCTCACCCATCTCCTCCATGCGGCCCGCGCGCTTGACGCGCTTCTTGACCTGGATCTCGACCTGGGCCATCAACAGGTCCGACAGTTCTTCTTCGACACGTTTGAGGTCGCGCGACTTTTCTTTCTTGGGCTTGGCAGACGCCGTAAGTTCAAATTCGGCGCTCAGCTTTTTGACCAAGCTTTCGGCCTCGCGCACCGACATTTTCTTGCCGGCGATCTGGTTGGCAGCCGTGATCTGCGTGCCGCGCTCCAGCGACAGCAATGCGCGGGCGTGGCCCATATCCAAGTCACCGGCCATCAGCATGGTCTGCACGGGCTCGGCCAGGTTCAGCAGGCGCAACAGGTTGCTGGCAGCGCTGCGCGAGCGGCCCACGGCCTGGGCAGCGGTTTCGTGGGTTAAACCAAATTCCTTGATCAGGCGCTGCAGACCATGGGCCTCTTCCAGCGGGTTCAGATCTTCGCGCTGCATGTTCTCGATCAGCGCCATTGCGGCGGTGGCCTGGTCGGTCACATCGCGCACCAGCACCGGCACGCTGTCCAACCCCGCCAGCTTGGCGGCGCGGAAACGGCGCTCGCCGGCGATGATTTCGTACAGCGGGCGCACAGGCTCGTCACTTGCCGAAGCCTTCGCAGGGGAGGGCCCCTGCGAATCCTTATTGCGGTGCAACCGAGCTTGGTCGTCGCTCAGGCGACGAACCAAGATGGGCTGCATGATGCCCTGCGCCTTGATGCTCTCAGCCAGCTCGTACAGCGCGCCCTCGTCCATGTGCGTGCGGGGCTGGTATTTGCCGGCCACCAAGTCAGTCAGCATCAGCGTGCTGGGCGTGCCGGAGTTCGCAACTGCCTCTTCGGCGGGCGCGCGGTCTTGCACCTTGGGCCCGAGCAGTGCTTCCAGGCCCATGCCCAGACCCTTGGGTTTTTTCGTGACCATAGTTAAGTGTTCTCTTTCTTCGTATCTAGGAATGGGGTCAGCAGTGCGTGGCCTTCTGGCCAATCGCCCAAGCCGGACTCGGAGTTGATGTGGCCCTTGTTGCCGTAGTCGACAAACTCCGCACCCCAGGCATCAGCCAGTTGTTGTGCACGCTGAAATGTGCAGTATGGGTCGTCATGGCTGCCAACAAGCGTGCTGGCAAACGGCAGGCGTTGGCGCACAATGGGCGACCAGCTTTTGAGTGGCGCCCTAAATTCTTCGCGCTCGGCATCGCCAGGCGCCACCAGCAACGCGCCCACTACGCGGTGCGTATTGCGCGAATGCTGCGCCCACGCGGCAGTCAGCAAACAGCCCAAGCTGTGGGCGGCGAACACGATGGGGCCCGGCGCGGCCAGCACGGCTTCTTCCAACTGCGACATCCAATCGCCACGCAGCGGTTGCATCCAGTCGTGCTGCTGCACGCGCTGGTAGCCGTATAAAACTTCCCATCGGCTTTGCCAATGGTCGGGGCCGGAGTTTTGCCAGCCGGGCAGGATAAGGACGGTAGGTTTAGATGGCATTTACTATTGTTTTGAGAGCGTAGTATGTATATTGCACGAGGGCTAGAGGCTGATTTTGTATACATCGATTGGCTGCAGCATTCACATGGCGGCGATGCGCGCCACCATCTCTTGCGCAAACGCCACGAAGGCTTGGGCGCCCTTGGACGACGGGTCGAACACGACGCCCGGCACACCATAACTCGGGGCCTCGGCCAAGCGCACGTTGCGCGGAATCACGCTCTCAAACACCTTGTCGCCAAAGTGCGTCTTGAGCTGGTCGCTGACCTGCTGCTGCAAGGTGATGCGCGGGTCAAACATGACGCGCAACAGGCCGATGATCTGCAAGTCGTCGTTGAGGTTGGCTTTGACCTGCTTGATGGTGTTGACCAAGTCGGTCAGGCCTTCCAACGCAAAGTATTCACACTGCATGGGCACGATGACACCGTGGGCGCAACACAGGCCGTTCAAAGTCAACATGCTCAGCGATGGCGGGCAGTCGATCAACACAAAATCGTATTCGGCATCGACCGCGGCGATGGCCTGCTTGAGGCGCATCTCACGCCGCTCCACTTCGACCAACTCGACCTCGGCACCGGCCAGTTCGCGGTTGGCGCCCAGCACGTCGTAGCCGCAACCGCCCTCCACCAGCTTGTCGGCCTTGACCCGTGCCTCGGCGACCGAGGCCGATTCGAGCAGCACGTCGTACACCGTCAGCGCGAGCTGGCGCTTGTCGATGCCC
>JBDTAG010000140.1:0-2745 GCA_039924745.1 Rhodoferax sp. | reverse complement strand
TGCACGTTTTTGCCAATCTGGGCACAAGAGCCTACGGCGGCCCACGTGTCGACCATGGTGCCTTCGTCAACATAAGCGCCGATATTCACAAAACTGGGCATCAAAATGGCGCCCTTACCGACAAAACTGCCACGGCGTGCGACTGCGGGTGGCACGATGCGTGCGCCAGTTGCGCGCATCTCTTCGGCCGACAGGTCGGCAAATTTGGTGGGCACCTTGTCATAAAAACCGAGACGACCGGCCTGGATGATTTCGTTGTCGCGCAGGCGGAAGCTGAGTAAAACCGCCTTTTTGATCCACTGGTGCGTGGTCCATTGGCCCACTGACTCGCGGGTGGCAACGCGCAGGTGGCCATTGTCCAATTCGGCAATCACATGCTCCACGGCATCACGCACTTCGGCAGTAGATGATTGGACCGAAATGTTGGCGCGGTCGTCCCACGCGGCGTCGATGATTTTCTGGAGTTGTTGGCTCATGGCAGGTTGTTCCTAAATGGTGAGTAACCGATTAAATTAAGAGATGGGTCGCGCAAGCTTCTAACTGCGGGATTTCACAAATTGAACGATACGTTGGGCCGCTTCCACGCATTCTGCGGTTTCGGCAACCAAAGCCATGCGGATGCGGTTGGCACCTGGGTTGAAGCCCTTCGACTCGCGCGCCAAAAAGCTGCCCGGCAAAACTGTCACATTGTAAAGAGCCAACAAGTCTCGGGCGAAGTCGGTATCGCTACCGTCCACTTTGGCCCATAGGTAGAACCCGGCATCGGGCAGGGCCACCTCCAGCACGCTGGCCAACAGAGGTGTTACCTGTGCAAACTTGGAGCGGTACTGCTGGCGGTTGTCACGCACATGGACTTCATCGTCCCAGGCGGCGATGCTGGCCGCCTGCACCACGGTGCTCATGGCGCTACCGTGGTAGGTGCGGTACAGCAAAAATTGCTTGATCAGCGCCGCGTCACCGGCAACAAAGCCGCTGCGCATGCCGGGCACATTGCTGCGCTTGGACAGGCTGGTAAAGGCCACCAAATTCTTGAAATCAGTGCGGCCCAGCTTGGCTGCGGCCTCCAGCCCACCCAATGGTGGCTCTTCGCGGAAGTAGATTTCGCTGTAGCACTCGTCGGATGCAATGACAAAACCGTGGCGGTCGCTCAGATCAAACAACTTTTTCCACTCTTCCAGCGGCATCACAGCGCCGGTTGGGTTGCCCGGTGAGCAGACAAACAGCAGTTGGGTACGCGCCCACACTGATTCCGGCACGCTATCCCAGTCTTGCGCGAAATTTCGGGCTGGGTCTGAAGGAACGTAATACGGTTGTGCGCCGGATAAAAAAGCCGCACCTTCGTAGATTTGGTAGAACGGATTGGGGCAGACCACCATCGTGGCTTGGCCATCGGCATACTGCACCGCGGGGTTGATCACGGTTTGCGCAAACGCAAATAATGCCTCGCGTGATCCATTCACAGGCAAGACCTGGGTTTGTACATCCAGATCCAGGCTATAGCGCCGCCGCATCCATCGACCAATGGACTGGCGCAGACCCAGTACCCCAGCGGTGGCCGGATAAACCGACAGCCCGCCCAGCGGGTCCATGATGGCATCGCAATAAGCTTGCTTGATCAAC
The DNA here is from genome assembly GCA_039924745.1 of Rhodoferax sp. Lineage (GTDB taxonomy): Bacteria > Pseudomonadota > Gammaproteobacteria > Burkholderiales > Burkholderiaceae_C > Allorhodoferax. The sequence continues at coordinate 1,125 of JBDTAG010000140.1, read as the reverse complement.
GCAGGAGTGGCGTGGCGCGGTTCGCCAATACCCAGGCTAATGGGTGAATAGGCGGGGTTTGGCGTGACCGGAGCAAATAATTGCCGCAGGCGCTCAAAGGGGTAGGCCTGCAGGCTGTTCAAATTCGGATTCATGGATAGCTATTATCCCCGAGCAGTTGCTACACTGGGCAGCAAAGCAAAGGGCAGCGCGTATTTTTGCGTTGGCTGTCAGTTCATGGAGCACTTGATGTCGATTACTTCGTCCCAGGGTAAAGCACTGGTTCAATTGGATATCGCCCGGGGATTGGAGCAAATTGGCAGTGAAGCGGCGCTTAGAAATATGTTGCCGATGTTGCAAGAGATGTTAGAGCGTGATTTGCCCCTCATTCAGCAACGCTTGGCAGTTCAGGATGTGCGCGGTGCAAATTCACTTCTGCATTCCCTAAAAGGCTGTTTGCCGATTTTTTGTGCGCCTGCTCTGTGTGACCATTTGGCTCAGGTTGAGCAGATGAGTAAAACCTGCGTCAGCCCCGAGGTCGACGTGGCGTATGCCAATTTAAGCCCCAAACTGCAAGAATTGCGTAGAGAAGTCGTGCAGTACCTTGCGCAGGCCGAGCGCACGGGACCATAACCGTGGATATCAAGCGCGCACGTATCGTAGTCGTTGAGGATGAGAAGGTCATGAGCACCTATATTCTCGGCAATCTGCGCCGTATCGGCATACTGGATTTGTATGCGTTTCCCGATGGAGGAAGTGCGTTGCGCGAGATGCCTAAAATCAAACCGGATTTGATCTTGACCGACGTTCACATGCTGCCGGTCGGCGGCATCGAGTTTGTCAGGCAGCTGCGTGCCTTGTCCAACAACCAATTGAGCAACACCAAAGTTATTTTTCTGAGTGCGGACTCCAGTCCCACCACGATAGGTGAGGTGTTGCCTTTGGGCGTCGCGGGTTATCTTTTGAAGCCGCCGTCTCTCAATGCGTTGGCCGCCAAAATCGAAGCTGCATTGCAAACCTGATTGTCCCTTTGCGTTTTTCCGATTAACTCTGCGTGCACAGGAGTCCATCCTATGAAGTATCTTCGGCCGCTTTTGACATTGGCATTCAGTTTGGGATTAATCGCTTGTGGTCAGTCCAGCGACC
>JBDTAG010000139.1:0-2717 GCA_039924745.1 Rhodoferax sp. | reverse complement strand
CTACCGGCTGGAAGCCTCCAGTCAGAGCATCAAACGCGATGATCACCGGCCGACACGTCCATCTTGATCGTGCATGGAAAACGCCGCAGTTCTGGTTCATCTGGGGCGCGTTGTTTCTGAACGTGACCGCAGGTATCGGCGTGATATCAATGGCCAGCCCAATGTTCCAGGAAGTGTTCGGCGCGCGCCTGCTCGGTTTGGAAGCTGGCTCGGTACTCGACGTCGCGCAGAAGGCGCGTGTAGTAGCCGCGGCAGCGGGTCTCGTAGGACTGATCAGTCTCTTCAACAGTGTCGGACGCCTGTTCTGGGCATCGCTTTCGGACAAGCTGGGTCGCAAGGTAACTTACAGCATCTTTTTCATTCTGGGTATGGCGGTGTATTCAATGCTTCCCACGCTCGGCCATATGGGTCTTGCAGGCATGTTTGTCATTGCGATCTGCGTCATTCTGTCGATGTATGGCGGTGGTTTTTCAACCGTGCCGGCCTACTTGGCCGACATCTTCGGCACACAAATGGTTGGCGCGATCCACGGGCGACTGCTGACGGCCTGGTCTGCGGCTGGAATCGTAGGCCCGGTCGTGATCGCTGCGGTTCGTGAGGCGCAATTGAGTGCAGGTATTGCGAAAAATCTGGTCTATGACCGCACGCTTTATCTGATGGCTGCATTGCTGCTGGCCGGTTTGATCTGCAACCTGTTGGTGCGGCCCGTTAAGGAATCCGTAACCATGACTGATTCAGAACTCGCAACCGAGCGTGCAACTGGCCATGAAAGTGGCACTGGAGGTGATGCACGGACTGCAGCGCGTGGAAATTTTGGTGGCATCGGTGTTATTGCCTGGCTGGCTGTCGGCATACCGTTCCTGATCGGTCTGTACATCGCCTTGCAGAAGGCAGTTGCGCTGTTTTAACGGTACGCGCGGGCATGATAGTAAGTGCCCAATCGTTGAGCGCCTAAACATTGGGCGCAAAATTTATATTGCGGCTGCGTATGTGTACATAAACGCAGTCGCACTTTAAGGTGGGTTGACATGGGTGCTGAGCACAAAGATGGCAGGGTGGTGGCGTTGGGCACCGTGGACGACATGCGTGAACGTATCCGGCGCAAAAGCAAACTGAAAGGCCGACAGGCTGATGAGCAGTCACTAGCCGAAGTACGTGCACTGGTAAAGATGGGTCCACACCCCCGTGATTTGCTCATCGAATACCTGCACAAGCTCAACGACGCTTACCGCTGCCTGCACGACAGGCATCTGGTAGCCCTCGCCAAGGAAATGAACATTCCCATGGCTGAGGTGTATGAAGTTGCCACCTTTTACCACCACTTTGAAGTCGTGCGTGGTGACGAAACCATGCCGCAATTGACCGTCCGCGTATGCGATGGTTTGAGTTGTGAGATGGCTGGCGCCAAAGATCTGCTTGCCCGCCTGCCATCTATCTTGGGCAACGACAATGTTCGCGTGATTGCGGCGCCGTGTATTGGCCGCTGTGAACAAGCGCCTGCTGCAGTAGTGCACCAACACCCTGTACCAGTTGCTACGGTGGAATTTATCGTGCAATTGGTCAATGAGGCCAAGAGCCACCATCCAGCCGCTACACAGGCTTCTGAATTTGTGGCATCGGACTACGCAGAACGTTCCGTATCACCCGAGCCGCATGCCGTTGTGACGGCACCGGGCTACACCGGCTATGACACTTACCGTGCGAATGGTGGGTATGCCTTGGCTACTGCGCTTTCGGAAGGGCGCCAAGATGTTGAAGCCATCATCAAAGCGATGGAAGACTCTGGTCTGCGTGGACTCGGCGGTGCAGGCTTTCCTGCAGGACGCAAATGGCGCATCGTGCGAGATCAACCAGCACCACGTCTTATGGCCGTCAACATCGACGAAGGCGAACCCGGCACCTTCAAAGACCGCACCTACCTGGAGCGTGACCCCCATCGATTTCTTGAAGGCCTCTTGATCGCCGCACAGGTGGTTGGCGTGGACGCCTGCTACATCTATCTGCGCGACGAATACCATGGTTGCAGAGCGATTCTTGAGACTGAAATCGCCAAGCTCCAAGCCCAACCCCCCTCTGTGTTGCCATGCATTGAATTGCGGCGCGGCGCGGGTGCCTATATCTGCGGTGAAGAGTCCGCCATGATTGAAAGCATCGAGGGCAAGCGTGGCGAACCGCGCATGCGGCCTCCTTACATTGCCCAGGTTGGCCTGTTTGGCCGGCCGACGCTGGAACACAATTTTGAAACCCTGTATTGGGTCCGAGACATTGTCGAAAAAGGCCCCACGTGGTTCAGCGGATTTGGCCGTAACGGACGCAAGGGTCTGCGTTCATTCAGTGTGAGTGGGCGCGTCAAGCACCCTGGAGTCAAGCTTGCGCCCGCTGGGATCTCGGTGGCCGAACTGATTGAGGAATATTGCGGTGGCATGCTCGACGGACACGACCTGTATGCCTATCTTCCAGGTGGAGCGTCGGGCGGGATATTTCCCGCTGATTTGTCGCATGTACCGCTAGACTTTGACACGCTACAGCCGCACGGCGGGTTCATCGGCTCTGCAGCAGTCATCGTTTTGAGTCAACATGACAAGGCACGTGACGCAGCACTGAACATGATGCGCTTTTTTGCCCATGAGAGTTGTGGTCAATGCACGCCTTGCCGCGTGGGTACTGCGAAAGCCGCCACGCTGATGGAGGCGCCCGTGTGGGACCACGCTACTTTG
>JBDTAG010000138.1:0-15546 GCA_039924745.1 Rhodoferax sp. | reverse complement strand
GGACGGGACAGCATGACGAGGATCATGGCCAGAGCCGTCAACAAGGTGCGCAAAATAGAGGCATCCAGTCGACCGCCAGTCATATCCTGAAGCGGACCTGCGACGTAGCGCAACACTTCAGGCAATGCAGACAACAAGATTGCGCCCAGAATGACACCTGGCAGGTGACCCACACCACCGAGCACCACCATGGCAACAATCATCACCGACTCCATCAGGCTGAACGATTCGGGAGAAATGAAACCCTGGAAGGATGCAAACATGGCGCCCGATACGCCACCAAAGGTGGCACCCATACCGAAAGCCAACAGTTTCAGGTTGCGGGTGTTGATGCCCATAGCCTTGGCGGCAATTTCGTCTTCACGGATGGCCATCCAGGCGCGGCCTACGCGAGACAGCTCCAGGCGGTGGCAAATCACGACGCTGAACACCACCAGCACCAGGAACAGGTAGTAGTACAAAGAAACCGATGCAAACTCAAACCCGCCCACGACGAGCTTCTTACCTAAATTCAGACCAAATATGTGAAACGAGTCAATCTGGCTAATGCCCTTGGGACCATTGGTAATGTTGAGCGGTTGGTCCAGGTTGTTCATGAACACCCGGATGATTTCGCCAAAACCCAGCGTCACGATCGCCAGGTAATCACCTCGCAAACGCAACGTCGGTGCACCCAACAGCACACCAAACAGACCAGCTACACACGCCGCCAGCGGAATCACGATCCATAGCGGCGTGTGCAACCCGTCCGGGAACATCGCTGCAATCGCTGGGAAGTTGTCGGTCAGTTGGGGCGATGCCAACAGGCCGTATGTATACGCACCAATGGCGAAAAACGCCACATAACCCAGGTCCAACAAACCGGCGTAGCCCACCACGATGTTCAGCCCAAGAGACAGCAGCACATACAGCAGCGCCATGTCGGCGATTCGAACCCATGCATTTCCAAAGGACTGCAAAATCAGAGGAAAGATCAGTAGACCTGCTGCCGCCAGCAAGAAAAGAATTATTTTGTGTTGTTGTTTCATGTCAGTGTGCTCCTCAAGCCCGATCTGCCACACGCTCGCCCAACAGACCCGAAGGTCGTAGAGTCAGCACGATGATCAATACGATGAACGCGAAAATATCGGAGTATTGACTGCCCAACACGTTGCCGGTCAGTGCGCCAATGTAGCCCGCACCAATCGACTCGATGAGGCCCAACAGAATCGCACCCACCACCGCACCGCCCAGGTTACCAATGCCACCAAAGACCGCTGCGGTAAAGGCCTTCAAACCGGGCAAGAAGCCCATCGCGTGTTGTGCAGTGCCGTAGTTCGATGCGTACATGACACCCGCAATCGCCGCCAAAACGGCGCCGATGACGAATGTTGCAGAGATCACCATGTCAGGCTTGACGCCCATCAGCGCGGCGACCCGTGGATTTTCTGAGGTGGCACGCATGGCGCGCCCCAACTTGGTGTAATTGACCAGCCACATCAGAATAGTCAAAGACACGGCGGTGAACACCAAAATCATGATCTGGGTGGGCGAAATGACTGCTCCGCCAACAGCAATCGGCGTATTGGGTAACAAGGTTGGGTAGGACTTGTAGGTCGGCTTCCAGATGATCAATGCCAAGGTCTGCAACAGGATCGACATACCCATCGCAGTCAACATGGGCGCTAGCTTAGGGCTGTTGCGCAAGGGGCGATAAGCCACTTTTTCAATCACAAAATTGAGCGTACCGCAAACTACGCAGGCAATGATCAAGGCGACGATGAGGATGACGTAGCCGGGTGTGCCAGGCATGGACTCCTGCATCAATCCAATAATGGTCCAACTGGTCAGCGCTCCCACCATCATCACTTCGCCATGGGCAAAGTTGATCAAGTTAATGATGCCGTACACCATCGTGTATCCCAAGGCAATGAGCGCATACATGCTGCCCAACACCAGACCATTGATGATCTGCTGCAACAATATATCCATATAAGTTCTCCGATTTTTTGGCCGGTGCGTAAGCCAGCAATTTGTTGAACAGCCATTTGACGACGAACAGCATGGCCTTGTGGGCAGAACAGGTCCGTTAGCAAAAAGCCTGCCATCTTTCTTGGTGCAACAGGCAAGTGAAACGGATTGTAGCCAAGGGCATTTGCAAGTCGAGGGCTCATTCCCTTGGGTTTACCCCTATAAATTAGGATGCATCAGTTGAAACGCAATCGAGTTAGCGCAGCTAATACTCGGTCCAAATCAAGCGGTTTTAGCCGCGTTGAGCGCCTTCAATTGCCGCAGTTTTTCTGAAATACGGATCTCCAAACCCCGTTCTACGGGACGGTAGAAGTTAGGCGGCGGCATGCCATCGGGAAAGTAGGTTTCTCCAGCGGCAAAGCCATCTTCCTCGTCGTGCGCGTAGCGGTAGCCTTTGCCATAGTCGAGCTGCTTCATCAGCTTGGTAGGCGCATTGCGCAGGTGCATGGGTACAGGTCGCGATCCCTCTTTCTTGACCAGCGCACGCGCCTCGTTGAACGCTTGGTAAACCGCATTGGACTTGGGCGCCACTGCCAGATAGACCACGCATTGCGCCAGCGTCAGTTCCCCTTCTGGGGTGCCCAGGCGCTCATAGACCTCGGCGGCGTCCAACGCCATGCGCAGCGCACGGGGGTCGGCCAGTCCTATGTCTTCGCTGGCCATACGAATCAGGCGCCGTGCCATATACCGGGGGTCTGCACCGCCATCGAGCATGCGCACCAACCAGTACAACGCGGCGTCCGGGTCTGACCCCCGCACAGATTTGTGCAATGCGCTGATAGAGTCATAGAACTGTTCGCCGCCTTTGTCGTATCGACGCATGCGTTCACCCAGCACCTTGACCAGCCATACATCTGTAACGTGGTCCAGCCGCTCTTGCTGAGCGGCCACGGTCAGTGTCTCCAGCGTGTTGAGCAAGCGCCGCGCGTCACCGTCTGCATAAGCCACCAGACGATTAATCGCTATGTTTTCTATAGCTGGCAATGCAGATTCCACGAGGGCTACAGCCACTATTTTCTTAAGGTCTTCGGCTGTAAGCGGTTGCAGCACGTAAACAGCGGCGCGGGACAGCAAGGCGGAATTGACCTCGAACGAAGGGTTTTCGGTGGTCGCACCAATGAAGGTGAACAAGCCGCTCTCCACATGCGCCAGAAAAGCATCCTGCTGGCTTTTGTTGAACCGATGCACTTCGTCCACAAACACAATCGTGCGTCGCCCCTGCACCAAAGCGATCTGCGCCTGCTCCACGGCCTCGCGGATTTCCTTGACGCCACCCAACACTGCGCTGATGGCGATGAATTGCGCGTCAAACGAACTGGCCATCAGCCGGGCAATGGTGGTCTTACCAACACCGGGCGGGCCCCACAGAATGCAACTGTGGGGCTGGCCAGACTCAAAAGCCAGTCGCAGAGCCATGCCTTCTCCCAACAGATGTTGCTGGCCGATGACTTGGCCCAGATTTTTGGGACGCAGGCGCTCGGCTAGCGGTTGGTGGGTCGGGGTTATGGAGGTTGCCACGGCGGAGCGATCAATAGTTAAGCCAAGTTTAATCGTGCACCGCAATCGGTCTGAGGAGCAGCAGCTCGCTTCTTTGGTCGAAGCCATGCTCGCCATCTGTTAAAAGGAAGGCAATATCCGTAAACACCAAACCAATGCCTTCCTCCTCCACGACTTTCGGCTCCGACAACGCGGCCATCCCATCCACGGCCCTGCAGTGGACCGATGCAGAACTGCCCTGCTCCGCGCTATGGCGCTCTGAGCGCGGCGCGCCTGCACCCAAAAAAGTTCAGATCACCGACGACACCATCACGGCCGATGCGGCCTACCGACTGGCGTGCGAAGGCACTGGACTACTGTGGCGCGGAGATTTTCAAAACGCACGTCAGCTGCTGCAAGCGATAGCACGCCGAGTGGAGCAACCCGCCAAGCGCACATTGCGCAAGCAGACCGCAAAGGTTTCCATCGCAGCCAACACCAATTCTGAAAGGCCGGTAGAAAGCGCCTTCAACCTGCACCGCCAATCCCAAGCGCAGCGTGCACGCGTGCTGGGCATGGTTTTGATCCCAGTGAATGGTGACCTGAGCATTCCGCTGCGGCGCGCACCCGACGCGCGAAAGGCATGCGCTGAAGCATGGGGCACAGTTGATGCTGACACCGGTGTTTCGGTGGTGTCATTGCGAGAAATACTGGGCTTGATCAGCGCCCATGAATGGCGCAAAAAAGGAGTGGAAATTGCCGCTCTAGGCGCAGCGCCCAACAACCGTATACATCCACATTACGGCGTTTTTTCACCGGTACGCGGCGAATATGTGGACTTGGTCGCAAAGGCGCTCAAGGCATCACCCAGCGCGCATACCGCTTTCGACATCGGCACCGGCACGGGCGTGCTGGCCGCGGTGATGGCACGCAGCGGTATCGCGCAAGTGGTAGCCACCGACCAAGACCCGCGCGCACTGATCTGCGCCAAAGACAATTTGAGCCGACTGGGTGTCACCAGCCAAGTGAAGCTGGTGCAGGCCAACCTGTTCCCCGACGGCCAAGCGCAGTTGGTTGTGTGCAACCCGCCATGGTTGCCCGCCAGACCCAGTGCACCGATCGAACACGCGGTGTACGACGAAGGCAGTCGCATGTTGAAGGGTTTTCTCACAGGTTTACGACCCCACCTCGCGCCAGAAGGCGAAGGCTGGTTGATCATGTCAGACTTGGCCGAACATTTGGGGCTGCGTTCGCGCGCCGACCTGCTGGCGGCAATTAATGAAGCGGGGCTTACAGTGATTGCGCGGATGGATGCCAAACCTCTGCACCCGAAAGCCGCAGATGCGACCGACCCATTGCACAGTGCGCGATCCGCAGAAACCACATCGTTGTGGCGTCTGGCGGCGAAGCCAGTGTGAACCAGACCTAAAAAAAACCACCAATTTTTTGGGCTATCACGGGACGCTGGTTCAGCTGCGTTGATTGAGCACTGCATTTTGGCCAACCGTGCGTGGCCTCAAAAACTTGACAGCAATTGTGGCAGCCAGTATCTGGAACACGATGATGGAGAGCACTGAACCTTTCCAACTCCAAGCCTCAAAGGCGATTCCTGCCACCCAAGAACCTACAGCTCCGCCAGCGTAATAGCACAAGTAGTAAATGCCCGTGGCCAGAGACCGGCCTTCGGTGACGTTGACAGCAATGTGACTAATGGTCGCCGTTTGGCAAATGAAAACCCCACACGAGCAAACAGCCAGTCCGATGATGACCATTGCGAGCGAGGGAAATAGAGTCAGAAGCAATCCAATGGCTGAAACAGCCAGGGTCATCAAAACGGAATTCAAGAAACCGAAGCGAACAATGAAACGGCCCGCCATTGGAGTTACGACCACGCCAAGCAGATAGACGCTAAAAATATTTGCCAAGCCTGCCGTGGAAAGACTAAACGGTGGCTCAGCAAGGTAAATGTTTACGTAAGTGAACGCACCCACCAAGGAAAAAAGTACGCAAAATCCCATTGCGCAGACGGCCAACAAATTTCGATTGCTCAAATGGCGTTTGAGGGTTTTCAACGCACCCGTCAGATCTCCATGCGAGACAAAGTTCTTGGAGGCTGGCAACAGCCACACGACAAGAATGGCACCCAGAAAATTGAGCGCGGCAAGGGTCACATAGGCTCCGCGCCAGCCAAGCAGATGACCCGCGTGGCCAGTTAGGAAGCGCCCAAAAAAACCGCCCATGACAGTACCACCGACATAAAAGGTCGTCATTTTGGCCACGTCCCCACCGGTGAACTCCTCCGACAGGTAGGCGATGAGAACAACCACAATGCCCGGAACCGCCAAACCTTGCAGAAAACGCAGGACGATAAGAGAGTCAAGGCTGCTGGATAGCGCGATAAATGCCGTGGGTACGGTCATCGCAAACATCGACGAGCAGATGATGACCTTTCGACCAAGAGCATCCGACAGCATGCCCATGAAAGGTGAGACAAGCGCTATTGCCAGGACCGTTGCACCGACAGTGACACCGGCTTGAACCGGTGTTGCCTGGAAATCGTGCATGACCATAGGTAGCACTGACTGCATCGAGTAAACGTTCAGGAATGCAAAAAATCCAATAATCCAAATGATGGGGCGTGAGGCTTGAACGCCATCACCGAGCCAGAACGCTCTCCAATTCTTCATATGCGCTGCGACTCTGGGCCTGTTTTTGTGAGGGGATGTTGAAAATGTGTGCCCGAGTAACTGTTTACACGCTCTGCCTGCGTCAGTCAGTTGAAGTACGGGCAATCATGCGCGGTTTAAGTACAGCAAAAGGATTCCACCGGGCTGAGGGGTAAAGATACCGCCAAGCCAAAGACATTGATTGCGTAGGGGCCCGACTTACGTGACTCGATCAACCAGGGGCTGTTTATCAAACGCAATCATATTGCGCGCTGCATGGTCTTGTTCAAGAGCATGAGTATTCAGAAGCACGCCAAGGGTGGATGGAAAGGAATGACGACGGCAACACCTGCCGTTGAGGGTTGCGTATTTTCAAATCTGGAAGATGAAAAGGGTTTGCTGCTATTTTCATAGCAGCAAACCCTTAAGCATACTGGCGGAGCGGACGGGACTCGAACCCGCGACCCCCGGCGTGACAGGCCGGTATTCTAACCAACTGAACTACCGCTCCAGGTAGCGGTAACCATTCGCTCTTTCGAGCCAAGTCGCTTTCTTGCGAAAGCTGTTACCAACTTGTGCCGTTTTAGCTCGCGCTAAAAACTTGGCGACCCCACGGGGATTCGAACCCCGGTACCTACCGTGAAAGGGTAGTGTCCTAGGCCTCTAGACGATGGGGTCAAAACCTTGGACTAATCCGTTCTCAGAAACTTTGGTGGAGGTAAGCGGGATCGAACCGCTGACCTCTTGCATGCCATGCAAGCGCTCTCCCAGCTGAGCTATACCCCCTAAATCCTAGGATTGCTGCTGATTTCTCTGCAGCAACCCGAGAAGACCTCTATAGAAGTATTCTCAATTTCCGAGCCTCAAATTATAGCCTGAGAATTTAGACTTTCTGAAGTCTTGCAATTACTTTTTCTTTTCCGCACATTTCCAGTACCGAATCCAGCGATGGCGTCTGTGCGGTCCCCATAACCAAAACCCGGACCGGCATGGCCAATTGCGGCATCTTCAAACCATTCGCGGCCAGCACTTCCTTGATGACAGCGGCAATAGACGCTTTGTCCCACGCGCATGTGGCAAGCTTCTCAGCCAACATGGTTAGCGCCGGGCGTACTGCATCGGTCACGTGTTGCGCGAGTTCGGCCGCATCTGGCGCAACGTCACTGTAAAACTTGGCGGCCCACGTGGCCAACGCAACGGTTGTGTCGCAACGATCTTTCAGCAAAGCGCAAAGTTGCGGCAAATGGGCCTCGGCTACGGATGCATCTAGCACCACGCCTTGCTTGGCCAATTGAACGGCCACCAGTGCGGCAAGCCGCTGGTTGTCCGCCTGCTTGATGTACTGGGCATTCACCCACAATAATTTGACCGGGTCCCACTGTGCAGGGCTCTTGTTCAAATGTGTGCCATCAAACCACGCAACTAATTGCTCGCGGCTAAACAACTCTTCATCGCCATGGCTCCAGCCCAAACGGGCCAGATAGTTGAGCATCGCTTCGGGCAGATAACCGCCCTCTTCGTACGCGGTCACGCTCACCGCCCCACGTCGTTTGGACAGCTTCTGCCCATCGTCACCCAAGATTACCGGGCAATGGCCGAATTGCGGCAGCGGCGCACCCAGCGCGTTGAAGATATTGATCTGCCACGGTGTGTTGTTGATGTGCTCGTCACCACGAAACACATGGCTAATCTGCATGTCCCAATCGTCCACTACCACGGCAAAGTTATAGGTGGGCACGCCATCGGTACGGGCGATGATCAGATCATCAATCTCGCGGTTGCTGATGGTGATGGGGCCTTTGACAATATCGTCCCAGCTCACATCGCCATCCGGCGGGTTACAGAAACGCACCACGGGTTGCACACCCGCGGGAATGGCTGGCAAAGTTTTGCCCGGCGCAGGGCGCCAGCGACCGTCGTACAAAGTTTTTTTGCCACGCGCCTTTTTTGCTTCGCGCACGGCGTCGAGCTCTTCGGGCGTGCTGTAGCAGTGGTAGGCCTTGCCCTGTGCAATCAGTTGGTCGATGACTGACTTGTAGCGATCCAACCGCTGCATTTGGTAGATTGGACCTTCGTCGTATTCCAGGCCCAGCCAGTGCATGGACGCCAAGATTTGGTCCACGGAATCTTGCGTGGACCGCGCCACGTCGGTGTCTTCGATGCGCAGCACAAACTCGCCACCAAAGTGGCGGGCATAGGCCCATGAATACAAGGCTGTGCGGGCTGTGCCCAAATGTAGAAAACCCGTTGGTGACGGGGCGATGCGGGTGCGAATTTTTTCAAATGTCATGTGAGGGTATCCAAGCCGCGCGCGAGGTCGGTCTTCAGGTCTTCAATGTGTTCCAGGCCCACCGCAACGCGGATAAGGCCTTGGCCTATGCCAGCGGCTTGGCGTTGGGCTTCGGTCATGCGCCCATGCGAGGTGCTGGCGGGGTGGCAGATGGTGGTCTTGGTATCGCCCAGATTGGTGGTGATAGAGCACACACGTACCGCATCAATCGCCGCGAACGCATTGCGGCGCAACGCCTCGGGCGTATCGCCCAACACGTCAAACGATAGCACTGCAGCGCCTACACCTTTGCCACTGGCAGACTGTTGGCGCATGGCCAAATCATGTTGCGGGTGGCTCACCAAGCCTGGGTAGTACACCCGCTTCACATTAGCGTGCTGCTCTAACCAGGTCGCAACTGCCAATGCACGCTCCGACTGGGCTTGCATGCGTATTCCCAGCGTCTCCATGCCCTTGAGCACGACCCAGGCGTTGAACGGCGACAACACCATACCGGCCGTGCGCGTGATCGGTAGAAACACTTCATTGACATAGCGCTGGCTGCAGCAAATAGCACCGGCCATCACACGGCCTTGGCCGTCTAAATATTTGGTACCCGAGTGGATGATGAAGTCCGCTCCGAAGCGCGTGGGTTGTTGTAGCGCGGGGCTGCAAAAGCAGTTATCGACTGCCAACAAAGCCCCCGCGTTGTGGGCCACATCGGCAAGTGCCTGGATGTCGCAGATATCAGTCAACGGGTTGGTTGGCGTTTCGGCAAACAACAATTTGGTGTTGGGTCGTATGGCTGCCTTCCACTGCGCCACATCGGTCTGCGAGACGAATGTGGTGGTGATACCAAATTTGGAAAATTCACCCGCAAAAAGGCGTATGGTCGAGCCAAAGACCGACTGCGAACACACCACATGGTCGCCGTTTTTGAGCAAACCCATACCCAACAGCAAAATTGCAGCCATGCCGGTGGACGTGGCGATGGCGGCCTCGGTGCCCTCCATCGCTGCAAGCCGCATCTCCATACTGGTGACTGTCGGGTTGCCGACACGGGTGTAGGTGTAGCCCTCTTCTTCCATTGCGAAGCGGCGCGCGGCAGTCGCCGCATCGGGTTGCACAAAGCTGCTGGTCAGGTAAAGCGCTTCAGAGTTTTCACCGTACTGGCTCTTGTCGATGGCAACACGAAGGGCCAGCGTATCGGGGTGCAAATTTTCAGGCAACGTGTTCGAATTCATGGTGAATGCAAGCCTTCAGTCCTGATGATTGGGCAGAGCCAAACGCGAAGTGTCTTCTTGGTTCTCTTCACCGCCCACGCGGTTGGAATTTAGGCGGTTGATGTCGTCCGATGTGATGTCGCCCGTGACATACACGCCATCGAAACACGATGCATCAAAGCCCGATATTTTCGGATTGAGCGAGCCAATGGCTTTCTTCATGCCATCCACGTCTTGGTAGATCAGCGCGTCGCAACCGATGATCTGGCGAATCTCTTCCACGCTGCGGTCGTGTGCCACCAGCTCGCTGCTGGTAGGCATGTCGATGCCATACACATTGGGGTAACGCACAGGCGGCGCGGCGCTGGCCAAGTAGACCTTACGGGCACCCGCGTCACGTGCCATCTGCACGATCTCTTTGGACGTGGTGCCGCGCACGATGGAGTCGTCCACCAGCAACACATTGCGGCCCTTGAATTCGCTGGCAATGGCGTTGAGCTTCTGGCGCACAGACTTCTTGCGCACGGACTGGCCGGGCATGATGAAGGTACGACCCACGTAACGGTTTTTAACAAAACCTTCACGGTACGGCAAGCCCAGCAGATGCGCCAATTGTGCGGCGCTGGGGCGGCTGGATTCAGGGATGGGGATGACCACGTCAATCTCGTTCGGCGGCACGGTTGAGATCACGCGCTTGGCCAGCGACTCGCCCAAATTCAAGCGCGCCTGGTAGACCGAGATGTTGTCCATCACCGAATCGGGGCGGGCCAAATACACAAACTCAAAAATGCAGGGATTGAGCTGTGGATGGTCCGCACACTGTTGTGCATGCACCGTGCCATCCAGCGCGATGAACACGGCTTCGCCCGGGTCGACATTGCGCTCAAACTGGTAACCCGTGCCCTCTAACGCGACGGACTCGCTGGCCAAAATCGTGCTGCCTTCATTTTTACCCATGCACAAGGGGCGAATGCCAAACGGATCGCGGAATGCCAGCACGCCGTGCCCTGCAATCAAAGCGATCACCGCGTAAGAACCTTTGACCCGACGGTGCACGTTCCGCACGGCGGCAAAGATATCCAACGGCTGCAATGGCAGGCCGCGTGTAGTTTTTTCGATCTCATGTGCCAGCACGTTGAGCAACACTTCGGAGTCGCTCTCGGTGTTGATGTGGCGGTGGTCAGTAATAAACAGCTCGCTCTTGAGCGCATGTGCATTCGTCAAATTACCGTTGTGCACCAGCACGATGCCAAAGGGCGCGTTCACGTAGAAAGGCTGCGCTTCTTCTTCACTATAGGCATTGCCCGCTGTCGGGTAGCGCACCTGGCCCAGCCCACAATTACCCGGCAACGAGCGCATATTGCGCGTGCGAAACACATCGCGCACCATTCCCTTGGCCTTGTGCATGAAGAACTTGCGTTCTTGCTGCGTCACGATGCCGGCCGCATCTTGCCCACGGTGCTGCAAGAGCAACAACGCGTCATAAATCAGCTGATTAACCGGTGTCTGGCTGACAACGCCAACTATTCCGCACATAGGTTGTTTCTCATTTAAGGTAAATACTTTCCAAACTCTTCAGGCAGCACGGGCTTTAGGCCCTTCAATGCCACGGTGGCAACTTCGGCGCCGGTGGATTCCGTCCACCAGATACTGCTGTGCATGGCTGTCATGCTAACTACGACGGCGAATACCAACACAACAACCACGCCGCGCAGAACGCCAAACGCGGCACCCAACACACGATCCACCGGGCGTAGCCCTACAGCTGCTACCAGCTTGCGAATCACAAAAGCGAACATGCCACCGGCAAACAGCGCCGCAATAAATACCAACGCAAAGCCGATCACGTAGCGCACTACCTCGGTGCCGCCTGTCATTGGCAACCAATGCGCAACGGCCGGTGCAAACCATTGCGTCAACAGAAAGGCCGCTATCCAATTGGCCAGCGACAACACCTCGTACACCAAGCCGCGCCAAGCGCCGACCAGCATAGATATAACCAGCACCGCTATAAAGATCCAATCCAGCGTGGGCATGTTGGCCAAGGTGCGCGCTTACAGCTCCAGCACAGAGGCAGGCAGATCCAGCTTGCGGATTTTGTCGGCTGCCTTGTCCGCGTCGGACTTGGATTCAAATGGACCGACGCGCACGCGAATACGTTTGCCCTCTTTGGGCTGCACCACTTGGGTATAGGTTTTCAGACCGGCCTTCTCAACCTTGAGGCGGGCTTCTCGCGCCTTGACAACATCCGAAAACGCACCGATTTGCACGACAAAACGTGCGGTGGCCGCAGCAACTATCGGCGTAGAGATCGATTTTTGTGTGCTGTCTTTGCCCTCCAGCAAGGCCTGAGCCTTGGCACCGTCATCTGCGCGGGCTGGTGGCTTGTCTGCAGGTTTTTCAGCTGGTTTAGGGGCTGGCTTTACCACTGGCTTTACCACTGGCTTTGGCTCAGGTTTAACCGATGGCTTTGCAGCCAATGCAGCAACTCCCGATGCGACTGCGCCAACAGACGCGTGCGAGGACGTTGCCGAAGGCGCTGTCACAGCAGGGCGAACCACGGGTGTGGGCGCAGGGGTCGGAATGGCAACCTCTTTGCCCGCGTCCGATTCAACAACGACGTCGCTTGCAGGTTTGACCTGGGTTGGGGTGACCAAGGGTTTGACCGTGTTTTTATCCGGGATTTCGATGGGAATATCGACGGAGATGGGTCGTGGTTGGCTGTCAAACAACAGCGGAAAACCAATCACACCCAACAGCACCAGCAGCGAGGCGCCAATCAGCCGATGTCGGGCACGTGTCCGAATGGCCTCTACGCTTTGTGGTGCAGGAGTTGGGGCGGCATGCTCATCACCACCCTTGCGAAATTTGAAAAAAGCCATGAATGAGGTGATTCTCAGGAATTCAGGTGTTTGGCAAGCAATCGGGGCACGCCCTGTTCGAGTACGCCGCCCACGGTACGGAACGATCCAAAGACCACGATTCTATCAGTGGGGTCTGCGGCGGCTATAGCTGCCTGCAATGCCCCCATCGGGTCGGCAAAGGCGGCACCGGTGGCATCTTTTCGGGTATTCATTGCCTGCCATTGCGCCAACAAATCGGCACCCTTGGCGGCCCGAGGCAAGGGCAAATCGGTGAAATACCAGCGGTCCAACAAAGGAAGCACTTTGGCGAGCATGCTGGTCAAATCCTTGTCGGCCATGGCACCAAAGACAGCGTGCGTGGTGGGAAAGTAGCCCATGGCATCCAAATTAGCAGCCAGTGCGGCCACCGAATGGGGGTTGTGCGCCACGTCCAACACCAGTGTGGGTTGGCCCGGTACGATCTGGAAGCGGCCCGGCAGTTCGACAAAGGCAAAGCCCGTGCGCACGGCCTGCGCTGTGATGGGCAGACGCTCACGCAACGCGGTCAGCGCGGCGAGCACACCGGCCGCGTTGACCAACTGGTTCGCGCCGCGCAATGCCGGGTAGGCCAGTCCGCTGTACCTGCGGCCGCGCCCAGCCCAGCCCCACTGCTGTTTGTCACCCGAGACGTTGAAGTCTTTGCCGACCAGCCACAGGTCAGCGCCCACTTCCAACGCGCGGTCCAGCACGCTTTGCGGTGGCATGGGGTCGCTGACGATGACAGGGCGGCCGGTGCGCATGATCCCTGCCTTCTCGCGACCAATGCTTTCGCGGTCTGGCCCCAATATTTCCATGTGGTCCAGGTCAATGCTGGTAATGATGGCGCAGTCGGTGTCGATGATGTTGGTCGAATCAAGCCGGCCGCCCAAGCCCACTTCCAAAATGACCACATCGAGGTTGCTGCGCATCATCACTTCGAAGATGGCCAGCATCGAAAATTCGAAGTAACTGAGTGAGATCACCTCATCATTTAGGCTTCTAGCCCTCTCGACTGCTGCAAAGCCTGCTATTAAATTCGCAGCATCCACCGATTGACCTTGCAGGCGCAGGCGCTCTTCAAAATGCACCAGATGCGGCGATGTGAAGAGGCCGGTGCGGTAGCCCGACTGGCCCAAAATGGACTCCAGCATGGCGCAGGTCGAGCCTTTGCCGTTGGTACCGGCCACGGTGATGACCGGGCAGTCGAAGCGGATATTCATGCGCTGGGCCACGGTGCGCACGCGCTCCAGGCCCATGTCGATGGCGGTGGGGTGCAGGCGCTCGCAGTGGGCAAGCCAGTCTTCAAGGGTGTTCAGGGTTTGCATATCGGGGTCGATTGTCGCTGAGGCGTGGATGCAGACTGTGTTGGCTTGTTTGGAGGATCAGTTGGGCCGCACGTTTTGCTGCGTGTCCCCCGGCCATGCGCGCATGGCCTCCTCCTTTACCTACGCAAAACGTGCAACCCAACTGATCTGAAGTAGCGTGTTGGCGCGCCACTGGTCAATAAATACCAACCCCAATCAACACATGTCTCCAGCGACGCCAAGCATCCAGCCGCAGGCACCGGGTGGGCGTTCTGCGTAGGTAAAAGGAGGAGCGCGAAGCGCGGGGGACACGGAGCAGAACGCCCACCCGGCGCCTGCTGCGGGCGACACAAATGGCAATTCACTATGCTTTTGATAGCAGCATACGCTGCATCCGCGAGGGCTAGGTGCTAATTTTCCTTAAGAAAACATGGCAAAATCACACCATGATTACCCTCTACGGCATCCCCAACTGCGACACCGTCAAAAAAACCCGCACCTGGCTGACGGACCACGGCGTCGAATACACCTTCCACGACTTCAAGAAGCAAGGCGTGCCCGAGGCACAGCTCGACCACTGGCTGGCAACCGTCGGCTGGGAGACCGTGGTCAACCGCAAGGGCACGATGTGGCGCGGGCTGGATGACGCCACCAAGGCGTCTGTGGTGGACGCAGCCAGCGCACGCGCCGTGGTGTTGAGTGCACCCAGCGTCATCAAGCGCCCGGTGGTGGTGTGGGCTGACGGCAAGGTGACGGTGGGCTTCAAGCCCGAAGTCTTTGCCGAGCGACTGGCCTAAAATCACGCCCAGCCAGCCCCTTTTTCACACTACAGCAGCAGCACGCACCACGACCATGAGCAACACCACGACGACCACCATCGCCAACGTATCCGTCACCACCAAAGCCAATGTGTACTTCGATGGCAAGTGCGTGAGCCACAGCTTTGCCGAAGCCGACGGCAGCAAAAAGTCGATCGGCGTGATCTTGCCCTCTACCCTGACCTTCAACACCGGTGCCCCCGAGATCATGGAATGCGTGGCCGGCAGCTGCGAGTACAAGCTGGACGGCAGCGACGTGTGGGTGAAGTCGTCTGAAGGCGAAAAATTCAACGTGCCCGGCAACGCCAAGTTCCAGATCCGCGTGACGGAAGGCTTTGACGCCTACCACTACATCTGCCAATTCGTTTGATCGCTGGCTTACTCCATTCAGATTTGCTACATTTTTAGTAGCTACTAACGCATATTCCACGAGGGCTAGAGGCCAATTTCATGTCTAACACTATTCTGCAAAACATCCCTGTGGGCCAAAAAGTCGGCATCGCATTCTCTGGCGGCCTGGACACCAGCGCTGCGCTGTTGTGGATGAAGCAAAAGGGCGCCCTGCCCTACGCTTACACTGCCAACCTGGGCCAGCCCGACGAGGCCGACTACGACGAAATTCCGCGCAAGGCCATGGAATACGGCGCCATCAAAGCCCGCTTGGTGGACTGCCGCCCGCAGCTCGCCGCTGAAGGTTTGGCCGCGCTGCAGGCCGGTGCCTTTCACATCACCACCGCCGGCTCCACCTACTTCAACACCACGCCGCTAGGCCGCGCCGTTACCGGCACCATGCTGGTGACTGCCATGCAGCAAGACGACGTCAACATCTGGGGCGACGGCTCGACCTTCAAGGGCAACGACATCGAGCGCTTCTATCGCTACGGCCTGCTCGTTAATC
>JBDTAG010000137.1:0-2946 GCA_039924745.1 Rhodoferax sp. | reverse complement strand
AACCTGCACTGGCAAACCAGTCGTTTCTTGCTTGACTTGGTTGAGCCTAAAGTCATGGGCATTGTGAATGTCACGCCAGACTCGTTTTCGGATGGCGGTCAGCATGCCAGCCGAGATGCGGCGATAGCACACTGTGAAAAATTGCTCAATGATGGTGCCGACATTTTGGATATCGGCGGCGAATCCACACGCCCGGGAGCACAAGAGCTTCCGCTCGCCGAAGAGCTGGAACGTGTGCTCCCGGTGGTGCGCCATGCCGTGACGCTGGGCGTGCCGGTTTCGGTGGACACTTACAAACCCAAGGTCATGCAGGCCGTTCTGGATTTGGGTGCCGATATCGTCAACGACGTTTGGTCTTTGCGCTGGACTGGTGACCCCAGTGGCACAACTGGCGCAGACGTCATACGTCAGCACCGCAATTGCGGCGTTTGCCTGATGCATATGCACCGAGATCCCCGGACTATGCAAACTGCACCGATGGAGGGCGATGTTGTGCCGAAGGTGCTATCATTTTTGGAGCATTCAGCGCAATATATACGAGGGCTAGGAGTCGATTCAACTCGTATCTGCATTGACCCAGGCATTGGGTTCGGTAAAACCGTACAACAAAATTTTGCGTTGCTGGCACGTCAGGCGGACTTGCTGCATTTGGGTTACGCAGTGATGGCGGGCTGGTCGCGCAAATCCTCGCTGGCTGCTGTGGCCCAGTTTTCTCTATCTTCTGTGGCCACGTTAGACATCCGTGATCGTATAGTGCCCAGCGTCACAGCCGCCTTGCTCGCCGTGCAAAACGGTGCCCATGTTGTGCGCGTGCACGACGTCAAAGAGACGGTGCAAGCGCTTAAAGTATTCAAAGCCATGCAGCAACAGCAGTGCTGATGGTTTGTTTTCTAAAAAAATTTACACATACGCTATGACAAGAAAATATTTTGGCACCGACGACATACGCGGGACGGTTGGCCAAGCGCCGATTACCCCCGACTTTGTGATGCGTCTGGCGCATGCAGTGGGCAGGGTATTGAAGCAGACCGAATCGCGACCGACCGTTTTGATCGGCAAAGACACGCGCATTTCTGGCTACATGCTGGAGAGCGCGCTGGAGAGCGGTTTCAACTCCGCTGGCGTCGATGTAGTGTTGTTAGGGCCACTGCCTACACCTGGCGTGGCCTATCTGACGCGCGCACAGCGGGCGTCCCTGGGTGTGGTCATCAGCGCCAGCCACAATCCGTTTGCCGACAACGGCATCAAATTTTTCAGCGCCAAAGGCACCAAGCTTTCCGACGCCTGGGAGCACTCGGTAGAAGCTGCGCTGGAAGAGCCGCCAGTATGGGCAGACTCTGCGTCGTTGGGCAAAACCCGTAGGTTGGAGGACGCTGCTGGCCGGTACATTGCGTTTTGCAAAAGCACTTTTGCCAACGATCTGACCCTCAAGGGCATGAAGATCGTTGTCGATGCGGCCCATGGAGCGGCCTACCATATCGCGCCCAAAGTCTTCCATGAACTGGGTGCCGAGGTCGTTGCTATTGGCTGTGCACCCGATGGCCTCAATATCAACCACGAGGTGGGCGCCACGCATCCGCAAGCCTTGGTCGCAGCGGTCAAGGCCAACAACGCCGACTTTGGCGTGGCACTGGATGGCGATGCGGATCGTCTGCAAGTGGTCGATGCCGACGGTCGTCTCTACAACGGTGATGAACTGCTGTACCTAATGGCCGACGAGCGCCTGGGCCGCGACGAACACGTGCCGGGTGTGGTGGGCACGCTGATGACGAATATGGCGGTGGAAGTGGCCCTCAAGGCACGTGGCGTGCAGTTTGTGCGCGCTAAGGTTGGTGACCGTTATGTGCTCGAAGAACTGGAGAAGCACCATTGGATGCTGGGTGGAGAAGGCTCGGGGCATTTGCTGGCGCTCGACAAGCACACCACTGGCGATGGTCTGATCTCCGCGCTACAGGTGCTGCAAGCCCTACAACGCAGTGGCAAAACCATGGCCGAATTGCTGGAGAAAGTCACACTCTTTCCGCAAACCTTGATCAATGTACGACTGCAGCCGGGACAAGATTGGAAGGCCAATAGCCGCATGGAGCAAGCGACCCAAACAGTGGAAGCTGAGCTTGGCGACACAGGACGAGTGCTGATACGCGCCAGTGGCACCGAACCTCTCGTACGCGTCATGGTCGAAGCGCGTGACGCCGTGCAGGCGAAGGCTTGCGCCCAACGCATTGCCGACACGTTGGTCGGTTAAACATCGGAGTACACACATGATGACAACGACCAAAAACACCACTGCGCCATCCAGTGCTTCCATCCACGTGCTGCGGGCAGATTACGCCAACCCTCTGCATGGAGCCGCCCTGGTGGCTTTGCTCGATGCCTATGCCCTTGATCCCATGGGGGGAGCCCATCCTCTGAGTGATTTTGCCAAAGCGAACTTGGTGTCATCGCTGGCCGCTCGCCCGCAGGCCTATAGCGTGCTGGCGTTTGACGGTGAGCAAGCCATTGGCCTCGTGAATTGCATCGAAGGTTTTTCTACCTTTGCCTGCCGACCACTGGTAAATGTCCACGACGTGGCTGTGTTGGCCAGCCATCGCGGGCAAAAGGTGGCCGAGAAGATGCTGGCTTTGGCAGAGTCGATTGCCGTGGAACGCGGTGCCTGCAAAATGACACTGGAAGTATTGCAGGGCAACGGTGGTGCCTACAGGCTCTACCAGCGCTTGGGCTTTGCCAATTACCAGCTCGACCCGGCCATGGGGCAGGCGCAGTTTATGCAGAAGTGGTTAGACTGACCGATTCCACCCAACAGGACGTTCCATGACCACGCCCAGCACAACCCGGCTTGTCGCCATCGTTGAAGACGATCCCATGATGGGCGAGCTGGTTGTGAAAATGCTGGCGCACTATGGCGTGTCTACCCAACTGTTCTCCGGCGGGTTTGCGGTTCTGCGC
>JBDTAG010000136.1:0-5338 GCA_039924745.1 Rhodoferax sp. | reverse complement strand
GGCGCTGGCCCGCGTCGAGGGTCGTCCCATTGGCCTACTAGCCAACAACCCGCTGCATTTGGGCGGAGCGATTGACGCCGATGCCGCCGACAAGGCCGCCCGCTTTATGCAGCTGTGCAATGCCCATGGCCTGCCGATGGTGAGCCTGGTGGACACGCCTGGCTTCATGGTCGGGCCCGACACCGAGGCAACGGCGCAGGTGCGCCACGTCAGCCGCCTGTTCATCGCTGCGGCGCATTTGCGTGTGCCGTTCTTGAGCGTGGTGCTGCGCAAAGGCTATGGGCTGGGCGCTATGGGCATGGCGGCCGGGGGCTTCCATTCGCCGTTGTTCACTGTGGCGTGGCCCACTGGCGAGTTTGGAGCGATGGGGCTGGAGGGGGCCGTACGGCTGGGCTTCAAGAAAGAGCTGGAAGCCGTTGCCGACGGTGCCGAGCGCCAGGCCTTGTACGACAAGCTGGTGGCGCGCCAATACGACAACGGTAGCGCGATGAATATGGCGGCCACGCTGGAGATTGACGCGGTGATAGACCCTGCCGATACACGGGCCTGGCTGGTGCGTGGCTTGAAGGCCGGGCGTGTGGCGCCTTTGGCAAATGTTGCCCATATTGACGCGTGGTGATGGCGGCTAGTGCAGGGCGGGTTCGCGCAGCCCATGCTAAGCTGACTGCCTAGTTCTAAACCGTGATTCCAAGGAGACCGCCATGCCCGGACTGTTGCCCCAGATTGACCCTGAAGGCTTGCTCGAATTTTCGGTGGTCTACACCGACCGCGCGCTAAACCACATGTCGCAGCGCTTCCAGGGCGTGATGAAAGACATCTCTTCCATCTTGAAAGAGGTCTACCACGCCAAGTCCGCCATCCTGGTGCCCGGCAGCGGCACCTTTGGCATGGAGGCGGTGGCGCGCCAGTTTGCGACCGACAAGAACGTGCTGGTCATCCGCAACGGCTGGTTTAGCTACCGCTGGACGCAGATCTTTGACATGGGTCGTATCCCCGCGCATTCCACCGTATTGAAGGCCCGGCGCGTCGGTGCAGAAAAGCAATCTCCGTGGGTTCCTTGCCAGGTGGAAGACGTAGTGGCAACCATTGCCCGCGATAGGCCCGATGTCGTGTTTGCACCGCATGTGGAGACATCCTCTGGCATGCTGCTGCCCGACACCTACTTGCGCGCAGTGTCAGACGCGGTGCACGCCGTGGGCGGGTTGTTTGTGCTG
Organism: Rhodoferax sp.; assembly: GCA_039924745.1. Lineage (GTDB taxonomy): Bacteria > Pseudomonadota > Gammaproteobacteria > Burkholderiales > Burkholderiaceae_C > Allorhodoferax. The sequence continues at coordinate 4,124 of JBDTAG010000136.1, read as the reverse complement.
GACTGTATTGCCTCGGGCGCGCTGTGGGTAGACATGGAGGCCACCGGTGTAGACGTGTTGGTCAGTGCCCCGCAAAAGGGTTGGAGCAGCTCGCCCTGCTGCGCCATGGTGATGCTCAGCGAACGGGCCCGAAAAGCTATTGATGCCACCACCAGCACCAGTTTTGCATGCGACCTGAAAAAGTGGCTGCAGATCATGGAAACCTACGAAGGCGGCGGCCACGCCTACCACGCAACCATGCCGACCGACGCGCTAGCGCGCCTGCGTGACGTGATGCAAGAGACGCGCAGCTATGGCTTCGAGAAAGTGCGCGCCGAGCAGATTGACCTGGGCACCAAAGTGCGTGCGCTGTTCGAGAGCAAGGGCATCATGAGCGTCGCCGCAGATGGCTTTAAAGCGCCAGGTGTGGTGGTCAGCTACACCGAAGACCCGGGCATACAGAACAGCAAAAAGTTTTTGGCGGCAGGGTTGCAAACGGCAGCAGGCGTGCCTTTGCAGTGCGACGAGCCCGCGGATTTCAGCACTTTCCGCGTGGGGCTTTTTGGGCTGGAGAAGCTGCACAATGTTGACCGCACAGTAGCGCAGTTGCGTCAGGCTCTGGAAGCGATGTAACGGCTAGCGAGCCGCCGAAAAGGCGGCTCACTGGCCAGTGTATTTGGAGATGATGGTCGCCAGATCACCGCTGTGCTTGAGGTTTGCCAGTTCGCGGTTGAAGTCCTTCACCAACGCGCGGTGGCGCGGGGCAAACATTAGCCGCAGCTCTACACCCTCGTCCACAGGGTCTTCCAACACCCGCAAGTCTTTGATTCCATGTTGCTTCAAAAGCAAGTGCGCAGACAATTCGTCTATCAATGCTGCATCGACCCGTTTGGCTTGCAACATCTTGAACATTGACAGATCGGAGGTAGTGTCAGAGCGTATCAATTGCCCTGATTCCAATTCCTGCGTTAGCTTCGAGAACACCATGTATTCGTAGCCCAAACGCATTCCGATGCGCCGACCTCGCAGATCCTTGAGTGTTGCGTATTTGCTGTCGGAACGGACCACCAACACTGCGCGCACCTTGATGATTGGATCGGAGAAGACAAAATCACCCGCATGCTCCGTCCACTCGATGGCCCGTGGTGTTGCATCCAACTCGCCCATCATCAATTGAAGCTCGACGCGTTTGCGTGGGACCTCTACTGTGCTGAGTTTGTAACCTAGCGAATGAAGTATGTGGTTGGCAACGTCGTAAACAATTCCTTTGGGAGTTTGGTTCGATTCAACATAGGTATACGGCGCAAACCCACTGGGCGACGTATTCAACACGATAGTTGGTTTGGCTGCGCTTTGGGCTTGCGCAGGTCCGCAAAAGCAGAGACAAGTTGCAAGCAGCATGCAGGCTGCCCGCGCGATGGGTGCCGGCATGCGGTGGGAGAAAAGAAAAGCCATGGGGCTATTCTCGGGTGTTATGCGCGGTTGGGCAACAGAAGAGGTTCAGGCAGCAGTTTTAAAAACGCGGCAGATCCGGGTGTTTGATCTGGCCACCGCGCACCAGCATCTTGCCGTACTCCGCGCAGCGCTGCAGCGTGGGGATCACCTTGCCAGGGTTCAACAAACCTTTGGAGTCGAAGGCCAGTTTGATACCCGTCATCTGCGCGTTTTCGGCGGCGCTGAACTGCACGCACATGCTGTTGAGTTTCTCCACGCCCACGCCGTGCTCACCCGTCACCGTGCCGCCCATCGCAACGCTGGTTTCCAGAATGTCTGCACCAAACAATTCGCAGCGATGCAGTTGGTCTGGGTCGTTTGCGTCGAACAAGATCAAGGGGTGCAAATTACCGTCACCCGCGTGGAAAACATTGGCGCAGCGTAACTGGTATTTTTTCTCCATCTCTTGAATTGCCAGCAGGATGTCGGCTACGCGCTTGCGGGGGATGGTGGAGTCCATGCACATGTAGTCGGGGCTGATGCGTCCGCTGGCGGGGAAGGCGTTCTTGCGGCCGCTCCAGAACTTTAGGCGCTCGGCTTCGTTCTGGCTCACGGCAATCGCCGTTGCGCCGTGTGCACGCAGGACATCGCCCATGCGGCCAATTTCTTCTTCCACTTCTTCGGGGGTGCCATCGCTCTCGCAGAGCAGGATGGCTTGTGCGTTCAGGTCGTAGCCCGCGTGCACAAAATCCTCCACTGCGGCGGTCATGGGTTTGTCCATCATCTCCAGCCCGGCGGGAATGATGCCCGCAGCGATGACGGCGGCCACCGCGTCGCCTGCCTTGCGCAGATCGTCAAAGCTGGCCATGATGCAGCGCGCCAATTGCGGTTTGGGTACCAGCTTGACGGTTACTTCCGTGATGACGGCCAACATGCCCTCGCTGCCCACAATCAGGCTCAACAGGTCGTAGCCCGGTGTGTCCAGCGCGTCGCTGCCGAAGGTGATGGGCGCGCCTTCGATCGTGTAGCCCTTGACCTTGAGTACGTTGTGCAGCGTCAGACCGTATTTGAGGCAGTGCACGCCGCCCGAGTTTTCGGCCACATTGCCGCCGATGGTGCAGGCGATTTGGCTGCTGGGGTCAGGCGCGTAATACAGGCCCAATGGCGCTGCCGCTTCGCTGATAGCCAGATTGCGCACGCCGCACTGAACAACGGCCGTGCGGCTGCGCTTGTCCACTTTCAGGATTTTGTTGAATTTGGCCAAAGAGAGCGTGACGCCCGTCTTGTGCGGCATCGCACCACCGGACAAGCCGGTGCCCGCGCCGCGCGCCACCACGGGCACGCCCATCGCACAGCAGGTTTTAAGGATGGCGGCAACCTGCTCTTCTGTCTCGGGTAGCGCCACCACCAGCGGGCGTTGGCGGTAGGCGGTCAAGCCATCGCATTCGTAGGGGGTGGTGTCTTCGCGGTTCCACAGCAAAGAACTTTTTGGTAAATGTGCCTCTAGCCCTCGTACTACTTGCGCTTGTAGCTCATTTTTTTGTAGCGAATCTGTGGTACGGGTTTCGACGGTTGTGGTCATGGCAATGGGTACGTAAGGGATTTCACACTGTAGGGCAATCTACCGTCTGTGGGTTGAAAGAAATGCACACTGCCTGTGAAATTCAACCGTTTTACGCCTGTGGGTTGGCGCCGAGTTGAAGGCTTATCCGGTGCAGCCGCGGTGTGAAGAGAACGCAGAATCACAGTGTCGACCTGCGGATGAACTGATCTGGCCAGCAGACATGCTGACGTGCTCGACGGGGCTGGGGAAATCGCACTGGCGGTTTTTAAACTGGTTGCGCTTTATCATCTGTCTATGACAAGCCATCTCACTGACATCGATATTTCCGAAGAACTGGTTCGCAGATTTGACAAATCCGGGCCGCGCTACACCTCTTACCCAACAGCAGACCGTTTCCACACTGGCTTTACGGCGGAAACGTACCACGCGTATTTAGGCGAACGGGCGGGCAGGGCTGGCAATCCGCCGCTGTCAATTTACGTGCACCTGCCATTTTGCGAGTCACTGTGTTATTTCTGCGCATGCAACAAGATCATCACCAAAGACCACGCGCGCGTTGCAGAGTACCTGCGTTACCTGGACAAAGAGATGGCCTTGGTGGCGCAGCGCCTGGGCAAGGACCGCCAAACCGTTCAGCTGCACTTGGGTGGTGGCACGCCCACCTTCTTCAATGCCGATGAGTTGCGCCAGCTCATGGCCATGCTGCGCAGCCATTTCACGTTTACGGCCGACGCGGAGCTGGGCGTAGAAATTGACCCGCGCACGGTACAGGCCGGCACCTTGTCGCTGCTGGCCGAGTTGGGCTTTAACCGCAACAGTTTTGGTGTGCAAGATTTTGATCCTGACGTACAGCAAGCTGTCAACCGCATCCAACCGCTGGAGATGGTCGAAAAAGCGGTGGTGGAGAGCCGCAAGTTCAACTTTCATTCCATCAATGCGGATCTGATCTATGGTTTGCCGAAGCAAACGTTGGAGAGCTTTAGTCGGACGTTGGACGACTTGATCCGCGTATCGCCAGACCGTATTGCGCTGTACAACTATGCGCACCTCCCCAAGCGCTTCAAGGCACAGCGTTTGATTGTGGCAATCGACCTACCGTCTGCCGAAGCACGGTTGCAGATCTTCCTCATGTCGATGCAGCGCTTGC